>JBDNGV010000562.1:0-4784 GCA_041689125.1 Daejeonella sp. | reverse complement strand
GTAGGCTGTTCGGGTTGATAAGCCTTTTTCGCATTCACGAATGCCGCTATTCTTCCGATTAAAGACCCATCATCTGATTTTAAAACCCATCTAGTGCAGTTTCCTTGATGGTGAAGCTCGTTTTTTTTGGGATTAAACACATCCTCAATGTCTTTATCGAGCGGACAAACCCAGTATTGATCATTTTTATAGAGTTGGCGAGCCACATCCAAAAATTCGTGGGCAATATTTTTATTTTTTACTTCTGTTAAAACCATGGAGTAAATGGGGCTAAAATAAAAAAAGCATTCAGAGAACTGAATGCCTGAATATTAGGGCATTAATTCGTTAAAAGTCGTCGTCATCATCGTCGTCAAAATTATCAAATGTCGCAATATCATCATCAAGTGGAAGATCAAAATCATCTTCATCGTCTAGATTTGGGAGCATAGGATCATTTGGATCAGTCAAAAAATTCTTTTGCTGGTCGGGATCTATACCAGCTTTTTTCTTTGGTACCGCACTTTTGCTTACTTTTTTTGGCGACTTCATTGCTTCAAATTACACGTTTTTGTATATTAATAATTGTTCTTATAAATTTAACAAGATTTTGAAATTCCAAACCTCTTTTTTCATTTTTATTTCTGAGTGAGTTTTTACTCAATCTGCTCTCCAATTGCATTGCCATCAGCAATTAAGTCCGTGAGCTTAGGAAGATCCTTGCTTGAGTTGATTCCAAAATAATCCATAAAAACGCCACTGGTGGCATAAAGCAGGGGTTTCCCTACAGTTTCTGCCTTTCCAGTGATACTGATCAGCTCCTTTTCGAGCAATTTCTGAACGGTATAATCGCAATTTACACCCCTAATTTGTTCGATCTCCAGTTTAGTAACCGGCTGTTTATAAGCAATTATACTCAGCGTTTCTAAGGCCGCCTGACTTAATTTCTTCTTCAAACGCTGAATTTGCAGCTGATTGATGACCGGATAAAACTCTTTTCGGGTTAAAAACTGATACCCTCCATTCAATAATACCAGCTCAATGGCCAAATTCAAATCCCGGTACTTCTGCCTAATCTCAATTACCAAAGTCTCGATTTCACTTAATGGAATCTCTTCTTCATTGAGCTCTGCCAATACCTGCCGGATCTCTTCTGCAGAAATACTCTTTTCTGAAGCAAATATCAAGGCTTCTATAAAAACCCCAAGTTCTTTAAAACTCATAAACAAACATACAGACATTGCTTTTCAAACAAAAAAAATGTTGAAGAAATATTTGTTAATGGTAAGAATGGATTTGGGATGGGAAAGCATGGTTAAACGGGTATTTGGATGATTACCTCAGTTCCTGAATCTCCGGTTTGGGTTTGGGTGATCTGGATGGTGGTTTTGTTAATTTTATTAAGCAATTGGACTCGATCATGAATTAATTCCAGGCCGCGACTCGTGTGCTGACCATGAGTCTTGGATTTAGTAGAATTTAAAATACCTATTCCATTGTCCGCAATTTTAACTGAGAGCAGGTTATCACTACAAGTGAAATCAATTTGAATAAAACCACCGTCTTCCTTTGGCAAAAGACCATGCCACACTGCATTTTCTATAAATGGCTGTATAAGCATTGATGGTATTATTATTTCTTCGGCCTCAATTTCTTGATCAATATTTATTGAATAATTCATTTTTTCAGCAAATCTTATTTTTTCTAAAGATAGGTATAGGCTTAAATATTGTATTTCCTCAAATAAAGTCAGGGTGCTCTTTAAGCATATTTCAAGGTGCTTTCTCATTAGTCGTGCAAAACCTGTAAGAATCTGATTTGCAGCCTTTGACTCATTTATTCCAATAAAATATTGAATCGTGTTAATTACATTGAAGACAAAATGTGGATTCATAATAGCCTGCAATGCTTTTTGTTCAAGAGTGGCTATGGTATTTTGTATTTTCAGTTCTTTTTTTCGTTTCTTTTTTTGTGAAAAAAAGTAAATTGCAATTCCAATTAGTGCCGTGAGTAATACAATTGAAACGATGACGGTAATTATCCACCAATATTGTGTTTCTTTATATCTCTGCTGCGCTATTATCAGTTCATTTTTATTTATTTTTTGCAATTGTAAGTAGTAAGAAGATGTTTTAAAGATATTATCAAACAGGTTTTTAGAAAGTTGAAGGCTATCATGATGATGTACTTTTTTTAAATATTCTAAGGCTTTAGGGTAATCTTTTCTTTTTTGTTCAAGTTCATATGCTTTATATAAATAGTAGTAGATAGAATTATAGTCACCCAGAATCTTTGAATATTTGACCCCCTCATTTATTGCCCCTTCTGCTTTGGTAAATTCTTCTTGTTCTAAATAAATAGCTGCTAATGTTAAATTGGAACCGACTATTATTTTGTATAAATTATACCTTTTAGCCTGATTAATTGCATTAAATAATTGCTTCTTTGCTGTTTCAAAATCCTTTTCTTTATAAAAGATTACTCCCGAGTTTTGTATTGTAGTAATAAGATTAATCGTATCTCTAATTTTCGCAAATATCCTATTACTAGTTTCAAGATATTTAAGTGAATTTTTATAATCCCCTTGAAATCTTAAAATGGTTGCAATATTTAGACAAATTCCCGCTGTAAATTCGTCAATATTTAATGGCTTAGCTATGGATAGTGCTTTTTTATAATAATTTAATGCTTTATTATAATCTACTTCCTTGTAGAGATTACCAAAATTATTATATACTCTAGCCTCGCTTTTTTGATCATGTATAATTTTGAAATATTTTAAAGCTTCTAAATAGCTTTTTACTGCATGTTCAATGTCGTTTAGATAATAGTATCCAACTCCCTTTATTCTATTCGCTTCGGCTATTCCTAAGAAATAGTTATCTCTTTTTGCCAGAAATAGTGCACTATCTGCAAGATTAACAGTTTTTTGAGGGTCTGTGAGTCTAAAATTAAAGGCAGCTTTATTAAGATGATTCACAATCATAGAATCTTTTAAATCCGGTTCTGATTTTGAATTGTAAGAAAAATATTTATAAAGGTATAATGGATAACTTTTATTTAGCGTTATAGCTAATAAAATTATCGTCATTAGTAGAAGAATAATTACTGATTCATGCAGGGTTAACGTTTTTTTCAACTCTGATTTTTTAAATTAAATAGTAATTTTGTTAGCCTCGATTTTTTAGAGTAAATAATTTACCATTTATTCTTGATATTACAAAAAAGCGGCGCAACGCCCCAATCGTTTCAACCGCTTTTTTTATAACCAAGGGCTTCTTATTCTTATTGGTTTAAGAATAGTTACTTCATAAAAATAAAAAATCTTAGGTTATGACATTTGTAAATTATGTAATTAAGGATTTTGCGTACATAAAAAATGTATAAGTGGTAGATAATTATTAGTAAACGGTAAGAATGAATAAATCTTATTTGTAGACCTTTACTATGATTTTACTAAATATTATAAAATAGCCTCACGGTTTCTAGGAATTCAGATACTCTTCTTCTCGAAACTGTGTGTTCAGAATTATCAGACATATTGACAATAAGACCACTTTTATTCGAATAATTTTTAAGGTGTTTCAGATTTATGATTGTTGATTTATGTATTCTGCTGAAGCCTGTGTTTACAAGTATTTCTTCATATTCTTTTAGATGTTTTGAGACAACCACCCGGTCTTGATTTTCAAGATGAAATATTGAGTAATTACTATCCGCCTCAACATAAATAATACTATTGATATCGAGGATATTAAAACCATTCAAATGAGGTAGATTTAATTTTGTAATTTTTTTTATTTCACTAAGATTCTCTTCTAGGCTGTTTAATTGTACGGAATTGTTAGGGATATTTAGATTATTATTCTGGGTTAGTCCTCTTAAAAAAATCGCTTTTTCAATCGCCTCTGTGAGCTCATTGATATCTACAGGTTTCAATAAATAATCAACGGCACTCGCCTTTAAAGCCCTTAAAGCATATTGATCATAGGCCGTTGTGAAAATGACTGAACCAGAATTTTTATGTAAATCGGGCAATAAACTGAATCCGTCCTCGTATGGCATGGCTATGTCAAGAAATACAAGATCTATTTCATTTGATTTCAGCATTTGACGGGCTTCCTGAACTGATTTTGCTATCCCTTTAATTTTAACTTTAGGGCAATAACCATCAATCAGAAAGAAAAGTGATTTGCGGGAGTAATCTTCATCATCTACAATTATGGCATTAAAAATCATAACAATAGTTCAATTGTTTAATAGTCTAATTTATTACTATTTAGATTAATGAAATAAATAAAATGAGTAAACGGTAAAACTCATTAGTATCAATACCCAATCACCTGTTGTTCAGTCATCTCCGGTAGATCTCTGAACTGGTATTGCTGTGTTCTAAGCTGAGGTTCAAAGCCTGCTTGGCGTATGGAGTCTTGAATGCCTTGCGAGGTAAAGCGGTGAGGAGCGCCTGCGGCAGAAACCACATTCTCTTCAATCATAATGGAGCCAAAATCATTGGCGCCGGCATGCAGGCAAATCTGCCCGACTTGCTTACCAACCGTTAGCCAGCTTGCTTGGATATTTTTTACATTGGGCAGCATGATGCGGCTGAGCGCAATCATACGGATGTATTCATCTGCCGTAACCTGGTTAGTAATTCCTCTTACTTTACGAAGTAGGGTACCATCATCCTGGAAAGGCCATGGAATAAAGGCGATAAATCCCTTGGAATCTGTCGGTTTTTCAGATTGTACTTCCCTAAGCCAGACGAGGTGTTCAAAACGCTCTTCCAGGGTTTCTACATGTCC
>JBDNGV010000561.1:0-3261 GCA_041689125.1 Daejeonella sp. | reverse complement strand
CTGTTTTCATTCGAAACTGTAATTTCCGAATCTGATTTTTTTTCCTTTTAGTCTGATTTTCTTTCGGACTGATTTCGTTTGCACTTAATTCTGATAAACTCATCAGGCACGTAAAGTCATTCGATGATCTTTTCAATCTTTTTAATTAAATACCAAAAATAAATATTATCGTTTGAGAAAATTAATTTATTCAATCGCAGTTTTAGTTCTTTAATGAGTGCTGCATGCAATAGTTCTGAAAAACCTGCTACAGTTGCAGCTGATTCAATTAACACTCAAACAGCAGGAGTAGGATATACCTGTCCGATGCATCCTGAGATAAAAAGTGATAAGCCTGGTACCTGTATAATCTGCAAAATGGATCTTGTTAAAGGTTCTAAACTTAAATCTGACAGCATGATGACTGATAGTAGCAGTCAGCATGATAAACACTAATCACAATGGTTGAAAAGATCATATCTTTTTCTTTAAAAAACCGATACATAGTTCTGCTTTTTGCAGCAGGATTTTTTGGATGGGGGCTTTACTCAGTCAAAACGAGTAAGATTGATGCTATACCCGATCTTTCGGAAAACCAGGTCATTGTTTTCACCGAATGGATGGGTAGGAGTCCTCAGATCATTGAAGATCAGATCACTTATCCTCTGGTAACTAATCTTCAGGGATTGCCAAAAGTAAATTATGTTCGGGCAAATTCCATGTTCGGAATGAGTTTTATCTACATCATTTTTGAAGACAATGTGGATGTTTACTGGGCACGTTCGCGGGTATTGGAGCGCCTAAATTCAATTGATGATGTTTTGCCTGAAGGTGTCAGTCCAACGCTTGGACCTGATGGTACCGGTGTAGGCCATGTACTTTGGTACACCCTAGATGCTCCGAGCATGGATCTTGGTGAGCAGCGAGCAGTTCAGGATTGGTATATCAAATTTGCACTTCAGAATGTTGCAGGTGTTAGCGAAATAGCTTCATTTGGTGGTTTCCAAAAGCAATATCAGATCAGCATTGATCCGAATCGCCTGACTTATTATAAACTTACTATTCAGGATGTAATGCGGGCAGTTAAGAGTAATAATAATGAGGCAGGAGGGAGGAAGTTTGAAATGAGTGGTATGGCTTATATCATTAAGACCAGCGGCTATCTTAAGTCTATTGAGGAGATCGAAAATCTTTCTATCCGTACCCAGAACTCTATTTCGGTAAAGATCAGGGATATTGCAACTGTTCAAATGGCCGGAGAAAGTCGGCTCGGCATATTTGATTATAACGGTGAGGGAGAAGTGGTCGGGGGGATTGTGGTATTGCGTTACGGGGAGAATGCCGATGAGGTGATTCGTAAAGTGAAAACCAAAATGGCCCAAGTATCAAAGGGTTTACCTCAAGGGATGAAGTTCAATATTGTTTACGACCGGGGCAAATTGATCGCAGAATCAATATCTTCCATTAAAACTACCCTGATCGAAGAGATGATTGTGGTATCGCTTATCGTGCTAATTTTCCTGTTTCACTGGAGAAGTGCCATCAGTATAATCATCCAGATTCCGATTACTATTGCGGCCAGTTTCATTTTGTTAAATGCATTTGATATTTCATCGAACATCATGTCATTAACCGGTATAGCATTGGCCATTGGTGTGATCGTCGATAATGGGATTATCATGGCAGAGAATTCTTATAAAAATCTTGCTGAAAGGCAGGCTGAATTAAATAATCAAAGAATGGGAGGAAATGTAGATGTGGAATAAATTAAAAGGAAAGAAGAATGATGATTATGTGAAGCTTTCTAATGGAGAAAGACTGAGTATCATCGAAAAAGCTTGTCAGCAGGTATCTAGAGGAGTATTTTATTCAACAATTATTATTATCGCATCCTTTCTGCCGGTATTTTTACTAACAGGACAGGAAGGTAAATTATTCCATCCACTGGCTTATACCAAGACCTTCATTTTATTGATAGATGCGGTACTTGTACTTACACTTGCTCCTGTAATTATTTCATTTTTCATGAAGGGGCGGTTCCGTCAGGAGCATGAAAATCCTATTAACAGAGGATTGGAGAAGATTTACCTTCCGCTGATTCGTGCCTGTATCAGAAACAGAAAAACTACAATTGGAATTAATATTCTGGCATTGTTGATTTCTATTCCGATGATGATGAGTCTGGGGCGCGAATTCATGCCACCACTGGATGAGCAATCTATTTTGTTTATGCCGGTCACATTGCCTGATGTTTCAAATTCAGAAATAAAGCGGATCCTGCAGGTTCAGGATAAGATCATCAAGTCTGTGCCGGAGGTCGACCATGTTTTGGGCAAAGCAGGCCGTGCAAGTTCGGCAACCGATAATTCACCAATCAGCATGATTGAAACGATCATTTCGCTGAAACCTAAAAGTGAATGGCGCCCGGGAATCAGCAAAAAGGACATCATTGAAGAGCTTGATGCCAAGCTTCAGATACCGGGTGTGGTGAATGGCTGGACACAGCCTATCATCAACCGCATCAATATGCTATCAACCGGTATCCGTACGGATGTTGGCGTTAAGGTATATGGTCAGGAACTGAAACAGATCAGCCATATTTCTGAGGATGTGCATATGCTGCTGAAGAATATTGAAGGAGTAAAGGATCTGTATGTGGAGCCGGTAAGCGGTGGAAAATACTTAGAAATTGAGATTAGACGTGATCAGCTGGAGCGTTACGGCTTAACTGTAGATGATATTAATGCCACAGTTGAATCTGCGATTGGGGGCACTCCTTTTGCCTCGACCGTTGAGGGCAGGCAGCGTTTTAATATTCACCTTCGCCTAGGACAGGAATATAGGAATAGCCTCGACCGTTTGAAACGGATTCCATTGAGTTCAGCAGATGCAGGGATTATTCCATTATCGGCAGTAACAACCATTCGTTTTGTAGATGGTCCGCCGATGATCAACTCAGAAAATGCAATTCTGAGAGGTGCCGTGATGTTCAATGTGCGTGACCGCGATCTTGGGAATACAGTTCAGGAGGCGATAGATAAACTGAATAAGGATCTGAAACTACCAAATGGATATTTTGTGGAATGGAGCGGTCAGTATGAAAATCTGATCCGTGGACAACAAACCTTAGTCTACATTCTCCCGGTAGTGATTTTTATCATCTTTATGGCTCTTTATCTGGCTTTTAAATCGATTAGAGAAGCGTTTTTAAGTCTGGTAACCATTCCTTTCGCTCTGATTGGTGGTGCTTTCCTGGTTTATTTTTGGGGAGTGAACCTTTCG
>JBDNGV010000560.1:0-5566 GCA_041689125.1 Daejeonella sp. | reverse complement strand
CTGTTTTCTTGCTTTTTGCATCAGCTCATCTTTGGGCTCAGAAAGTCAATCAATCCTATCGGGTTGAAACAATTACTATGCCTGCGGGATTAACCAGTGAGAATGGGGCTGTAGAGTTTTTACCTGATGGACGATTGGTGGCAAGTTTTACACGTGGTGAAGTAATGATTTATAATCCATTAACAAAAGAATGGAAACTATTTGCTGAAGGTCTTCATGATCCATTAGGTATTTTGGTCATTAGTAATTCAGAATTACTGGTTATGCAACGTCCTGAATTAACCAGAATTAAAGATACTGATGGTGATGGACAGGCTGATTTATATGAGAAAGTGACCGATGATTTCGGTCTTTCCGGGAATTATCATGAATTCAATTACGGCCCCGTAAAAGATAAAGATGGAAATTTATTTATTGCCTTAAATTCTTCTTCAGGTGGGGGCGATATTAGAGCTGAAGTACGTGGAGAAATCAAACCTCTTGGCCGTGATAAAAGCGGTAAAGGACAGATGTTTTCAAATACTCCCTACCGTGGTTGGGTGATGAAGCTTAGTCCTTCGGGTCATTTAGAGCCGATCGCATCCGGTTTTCGTTCTCCAAATGGTATTGGGTTTGATTTGGAAGGAAACCTATTTGCAAACGATAATCAGGGGGATTGGATTGGTACAAGTGCTCTCCATCATGTGGTTAAAGGAAGGTTTTATGGTCATCCAGGAACTTTGGTATGGGAAAAAGGTTGGAATAAAGGGAATCCATTTTTCTTGCCAATTCCGGTACTCGATAGTATGAGAACTAGGGGAGCGGTTTTATTTCCACACGGAATTATTGCAAACTCACCTACACAACCAATTGTTGATGCTACCGGAGGTAAATTCGGTCCTTTCTCGGGTCAGTTACTTGTTGGAGAAATGAATAGAGAGCGTATTGTTAGAGTAATGCTTGAACGGGTAGGTGGAGAGTTACAAGGTGCTTGTATTCCATTTCTTGATGGTAATGGCCTAAGAAAGGGAAATAATAGATTGGTTTTCGGCCCCGATGGCAGCTTATGGGTAGGACAGAATTCGCATGGATGGCTTGGAGATCAAGGAATTCAACGTATAATCTATACCGGTAAACAACCTGCTGATATTTTGAGTATGAATCTTACTGAAAAAGGTTTTGATTTGGTGTTCACTCAGCCGCTTAACAAGACAACAGCATTGGAACTTAAGAATTACGTATTTCGGCATTACTTTTACAAATATCATAGTAAATATGGTTCTGATCAATTTGATGTACAGAATATTGCTGTGACTGATATGCAAATTTCAGAAGATTTAAGGAAAGTATCATTGACGTTAAGCTCTCTGAAGCCTGGATACGTTTATGAATTAAATCTTGGGGATATTAAAACTGCCAGTGGAGAAGAACTCACCAATAAAGTTATTTGCTATACCCTCAATAAGCTTAAAACTTCTTCTTTATAAGCATTGTAATTTTTTATCAAAAACCTAACGGATGTGATTTTTAATAGCTAGTGTCCGATAAGAATTTTACATTTCAAGCCCGAAGGTGTTTTTATATTTATAGAGGATCAGATTTCGCTAAAAAATTGAACTTCACGACCCTAATTCAAGCTTATATTATGCCGCTTCATAGCGGTTCTTGAAAGACTGTTTACCAGTTACTTTATAAATTAAAGCCGTACTAAACCGGCTTAGAATCCATTTTTTATGAGTGTTTTGTCCGCGTTATTCCCTGTTTAGTAAGTAAAAAGTATCCGGCTTTCTGCCTCGCCTTGTGAAGCCGATTTTTGGGTATTACCCTTCAAATAAATAACACATTCAATAAATAAATTTCAAAACATCGGGCTTAAAAAGCTATTCCAAATTCTAATAGTTCTGGTTTAAGGAAACGAAATTTTATTATTTTTACCTAGTTAATTATATTGAGAATTAGGATATTTAATAATGGATAATAAAAGAGCAAAGTACTACTGGATATGGTAGGCTTATGGTAGTTTTATCGACATTATATACACGTTAGTTTTTCTCACTTGTTAATTATACACGTCGTATTTTATTGCCATAAACAGCAAAATACCAAATCATTGCATAACAAGGTACTACAATCCAATAAGCATGCCTAGGGTTAAATGTATCTGCAAAATGACCATAAATCAATGGCAGGATAGCACCGCCGCCAATGCCCATAATTAACAAGGAAGATCCGATTTTTGTAAACCGACCAAGGTCTGCAATTGCTAAAGGCCATATTGATGGCCACATCAATGAATTGCTTAATCCGAGTAGGATAATAAATAGAATACTGACATAGCCTTGGGTAAAGAGGGTACCTAAAACGAATAAAATACCCAAAACGGAAGAGACTTTTAAGGCTAATTCTTGTGAGAAGTATTTTGGAATACAGATAATCCCAATAAAATAGCCCAGCAACATCGCTGAGAGCGTTGCACTCGAAAAATATTTAGCGGTGGATAAAGCTAAACCTTGAGAAACACCATAGTTAATTATGGTATCAACCGCAATTACTTCCACGCCAACGTATAAAAAAACGGTGATTACTCCGAGTAATAAATGTGGAAATTGAAGAATGCTATGTTTATTTACATTCGCCTTTGCAATTTCCTGATCCTCATGGTCAGTATCAATTTCGGGCAATCCTGAAAAATGAGTCAATCCTGATAAGATAATCAGTATTATAGCCATAATTAAATAGGGAATAATAACACGATGAGCAAGAATATCGAGCTCAGCAACTTTTTGAGTCAGATTCATACCTATTAATTGCCTTTGCAGTTCATCGGTATTATCTAAGATTATTGAACCTAATATGATGGGTGCAATAATACCGGCTATCCCATTACAGATACCCATTACACTAATTCTACGCGCAGCACTTTCTCGAGGTCCTAAAATAGTAACATAGGGGTTGGATGCTGTTTGTAAAATGGCTAATCCCGCTCCTTGAACAAATAAACCAATTAAGAAAATACTGTAATCACGTGCAAAAGCCGCGGGGATAAAGATAAGCGTTCCTAATGCCATGATGAGCAATCCTAAACTTATGCCTCTTTTAAACCCCGTTAACTTCAATATCATTGCAGATGGTATTGCCATAAAAAAGTATGAAATATAAAACGAAAAAGCTACCAAATACGATTCAAAGTTGTTTAGCTCACAGGCAATCTTTAGATAAGGAATTAATACTGAGCCTAACCAAGTTACAAAACCAAATACAAAGAATAAAGCACCAATGATTATTATTGGCCTTGTACTATCTTTAATAGAAGTATTCGACATGTATTTTTTTTAAGATTTAATGTATTGATCGAGAGCGTTTTGTACACTACCATATTTCAATAAAAGCTCTTTTGCCGAATTATAATCTTTTATGTCCGCATGATTCATTAACATTTTAACTGCCCGGTCTATAATCTTATCATTGATCAGCTTAACATTAACCATCTGATTATCAAGGACGCGACCAAGCTTGATCATAGTACTTGTGCTGATCATATCAAAAATCATTTTCTGTGCAGTTCCGCATTTCATTCGGGTACTGCCGGTTATAAACTCCGGTCCGGTAATTATTTCCACGGGTATATCAGATTGTGCTGCAATGGGGGAGTCTGGATTACTAACGATACAGCTAGTTGTGATTTGATTTTTTCTGCATTCTTTTAATGCGGATAATACAAAAGGAGTGGTGCCACTGGCTGAAATTCCTATAACAATATCTTTCGCTGAAATTTTCTTTTCCTGAAGCATCAGCCATGCAGCATTGACGTCATCCTCTTTTTCTTCCAAAGCCTCAATCAGATGCTCTTTACCACCGGCAAGAACCACATTGAAAATATCTGGAGAAACTCCAAATGTGGTGGGTAGTTCGATAACATCAAGAACAGATAAACGTCCACCACTGCCAGCACCAACATAAAACAACCTTCCACCATCCTCTATTTTTCTCACAATTGTAGTAATAAGGGTATTTAGTTCAGGCAAAGCCTTTTCAATAGCCAATGCAACCGTTTTATCTTCTTTATTTAGGTTTGCTGTAAGTTCTTCAACAGACATCTTCTCTAAATGCCTGTATTTTGATGATTCCTCAGTAATTCTTGTCATATTGATTTTTTGGATATTCTTAATGCTAATAATATTTTGCGTTTTTGTTGTTGTTTTATGATGTCAATAATACACGTAATTTGATCAAATTTATTTTTATTTATTTATTCTATTGTAAAATTCATGATTTTAACTGCTGATCCTATTCAAATGAGCTGATTCAAATAATTACAGAAATTAATATTTGGAGTTCCTCAATTAAGTACACATTTATTAGATTTTATAATCATGGGCAGTTTTTTATTAGATACAATAATTTATATAAAATTAGTTCACCCCATGTAACTAACCATTTCAAAATCTTAACTTGGAATATTAATTTATACAAAATTCTCTTTTAAAATCATTCAATATGAGAGCTAGCAGTATAATTCTATTCTTACTAGTCGTTCTTCTTAGCCCAGTAATTCATGCTCAGGATAAGATTGGAGACTGGGTTATGGTAACACCAAATGCAGCATGGCAAGCCAGAGATTCACAGGGAGAGTTGGTATATAAAAACAAGCTCTGGATCTTTGGCGGTTGGTTTAATTCACTAGAAGCTCCACCTCGTGACGTTTGGAGTACTCCCGATGGTAAAAACTGGAAATTGCAAACTAACTCCGCTCCATGGATACATAGTGATCTTTCAATGTCTATTTCCTTCAAAAATAAAATGTTTATGATGGGCGGCTGGTATAATGGTCGTCTGAAAGGTCACTCGGCAAGTAATAAGGTCTGGACCTCCCAAAATGGAACAGATTGGAAACTTGTGACTAACCAGGCTGCTTGGTTACCAAGAATAGCCGCAGCAGTTGTTGAATTTAAGGGGAAACTCTGGTTGTTAGGCGGGACTGAAAATTACTATTTTGGAGACCAAAGCAGTCTAAAAAATGACGTCTGGAGCTCTTCAAATGGCAGAGACTGGAAATTGGCTACTGCAGATGCAGGATGGTCGCCCCGGGCATATCATCAAGCTGCTGTTTTGAACGGTAAAATCTACGTTTTTGGAGGTGGAAATTATGTACCTGAGTATCATGCCAAAAATGATGTTTGGAGCTCTAAGGATGGCATTCGCTGGACTAAACTCACGAATGCTGCCCCTTGGCATGAGCGCTTATGGTTTTCATCTGTGGTCTATCGCGACCGTATTTGGGTAATAGCCGGCTGGTCCAATAATCCGTATAAAAATCATTCAGATACATGGTCTAGCAAAGATGGAATTGTTTGGGAAGAGTTTAAATCGGCAAATGTCTGGAAAGGCCGACACGAGCAATCAGCCTTTATCTTTCAGGACAAAATTTGGGTAGCAGGGGGTATGACACCGCCATTGGTTAATGATGTATGGTCTTTGAAACTTCCAAAGGACTGGAGGTAGAGAGGAGAAAAGCTAAAAGCTAAAAGCCCAAAGCTAAAAGTCTAAAGCTAATATTAGTTTGGCTATGAATATCTGATTATCATAG
>JBDNGV010000559.1:0-3450 GCA_041689125.1 Daejeonella sp. | reverse complement strand
TCCATGATTTCTGGAACAGCAGTCTGCATCCGATAGGCCATTTCATACTGTTGAATTTTTGTATTGATCTCCGGATCACCAAACTCCTCATAAGAATGCTGGTTTATTTTAGAGATCTGATCAAGAAACTTCCTGCGTTCAAACTTATTCATCCCATCAGGATCATTCAAATAAAGTACTGGATCGTCTCCACTGCTAAATTGAACACCCTGATGAACAGAATCCAGAAAACCACTAGACCATAATTTGGAATAGACACCCTGACCGTTACCTTTTTTACCACGAGAAAGTAAGACCGTAAACGAGGGTAAATTCTTATTCTCACTTCCAAGTCCGTAGCTTAACCACGAACCCATACTTGGTCTATTGCCCTGTTGTGCTCCAGTCTGAAAGAAAGTTAATGCCGGATCATGGTTAATTGCTTCCGTGTGCATAGAGCGGATAATACAAATATCATCAACAACCTTGGCAGTATGCGGCATGAGATCGCTAATCCAAGTTTGTGATTCACCATATTGTTTAAAATTGGCGAAAGAGCCAACCATTGGGAAAGATTTCTGATTTGCAGTCATTCCCGTTAGACGTTGATTACCTCTCACTGATGACGGAAGATCCTGGCCCGCTAAGTCCCTAAGTTTGGGTTTATAATCAAAAAGTTCAAGCTGTGAAGGTGCTCCATTTTGAAACAGATAGATGACTCGCTTTGCCTTTGGAGCAAAATGCGGAAGACCGGGTACAAATCCTGAATCAGCTGAATCACCGGTAAAGAGATCAGGAACTAACAAAGAACCCAATGCAGCACTTCCAAGTCCAAGACTAAGTCTCGAGAGGAAACGACGCCGGTTGAAATTTAATCCATGTTCTAGAAAATCTTTTTGCATGATTAGGTTTTTGTAATGGTTTCTTCAAGATTATATAATGCTGAAATGACTTGCATCCAGGCGGCAACAGAGCTTTTATTCACATTTTTAGGCAATGGAAACTCTCCAATAGTAAGTAGACTCTCAGCACGCTTTTGCTGTTTCTTAAAGATATTTAGTTGATCTAAATAATAAGATGTCAATACTCTAATTTCCATTTCATTGGGTTTTCTACATACAATTAGACGGAAAGCCTTAATTAGTTTCTCTTTGGCCTGTATCGGTTCATTATCGAGTTTGGTAGCCAAAACCCGCGATGCTTCCAGAACTGTCGGATCATTCATCATGATTAGAGCCTGAAGCGGTGTATTGGTTTTTAATCGGTTAACTTCACACTGATCCCGGTTACTGGCATCAAAAACTCCTAAAACGGGTGGTGGAACGGTACGTTTAATAAAGGTATACATCCCTCTGCGATAAAGATCGTTACCGTGATCTTGTTTATAGTTTCTCAATATTCCGCGTCCTGAACTGGCACTTTCCCATAGTCCTTCAGGCTGATAAGGCTTCACACTTGGTCCACCAATGGTTTTAACCAATAAACCGCTGCTTGAAAGAACTAAATCCCTAATCAGTTCGGCTTTAATACGATATCGCGGTGACCTGGAAAGAAATATATTTTCGGGATCTGCTTTTAATTTATCAGGTGATATCACTGCCGATTGCCTGTATGTTGCTGACATAAGCATTTGTTTGATCAGCCGTTTCATATTCCACCCATTGTTCATAAAATCAACGGCCAGCCAATCCAATAGTTCAGGATGTGTTGGTAATTCGCCCTGCATCCCAAAGTTCCCTAAAGTTTTAACGATTCCTCTTCCAAAAATTTCCTGCCATAATTGATTGACAAAAACTCTGGATGTGAGTGGATTGCGTTTATCAAATAACCATTTCGCAAGTCCAAGTCTATTTTTAGGATATTTAGGATCAAATGCCAAAATAGATTCAGGAGTACCGGCACTTACTTCGGCACCTAGAACATCATATGCGCCACGCTCAAGAATAAAGGTTTTTCTTAAGGTATCCCGATCACCCATAACCGATACAATCAATTTGTTGGTGTCCTGCTTATTGATAAATTTTAAAATCTTATTGATCTCATCATTACTGATTTCGATGAACGGTTTTTTAGCATAGGTTTCAGGTCCACCAATTGTAGATTCTAGTCCAACCTCCTTCACATTATTAAAGAAAGAATACAACTGATAATAGTTCTTCTGAGAGAATGGATCATACTTATGATCATGGCATTGAGCACACTCCAAAGTAACACCAATCAGAGCTTTTGAAAACGTATTTGTTCGATCAATCACGTAGGAAACGCGGTATTCCTCATCAACAACACCACCCTCTTCTGTAATTTTGTGATTCCGGTTAAAACCAGTAGCTAAAACCTGTTCTTTCGTTGCATTTGGTAACAAATCGCCAGCAAGCTGATAAGTGATAAATTTATCGTAAGGTAGATTCGTATTAAATGAATGGATTACCCAGTCCCTCCAAGGCCATTGTGAGCGATATCCATCATCTTGAAAACCGTGTGAATCAGCATAGCGAGCAACATCCAGCCAATGGAGAGCCATTTTTTCTCCATATGCCGGACTCTTCATAAGTTGATCAACCACCTTTTCGTATGCTGAGGGAGTATTATCTGCAAGAAAAGTATTCATTAAATCTAATCCTGGTGGCAAACCTGTCAAATCCAGACTTAAACGCTTTAATAAAAATTCCTTGCTAGCCTCAGGATTAGGGCTCAGACCCCTTTGCTCAAGCTTGCTTAAAATAAAATAATCAATTTCATTCTTTACCCATTCCGGGTCCATAGGTTTAGGTAATGTTGATTTTTTCGGTTTTAAAAATGACCAATGGGTTTCATATTTAGCTCCCTGATCAATCCATTTCTTAATCAGTTTAATTTCATGAGATGATAACTTCAGGTTTGAAGAGGGCGGTGGCATCATTATCATAGTATCCTTTGAAGAAATTCGCATAAATACCTCCGACAGATTCGGTTTTCCCGGGACTAAGGCATGAGCTTCAGGATTTTCTTTTAAAGCTTGGTAGGCACTTTCTTCATTATCCAGTCTAAGGCCAGCTTCACGCTTATTTCCATCCGGACCATGGCAGGTAAAACATTTATCGGATAAAATTGGCCGGATATCAAAATTGTAGCTGATTTTATCCGGAATATGTTCCTCTATTTTTGAAGTTCCTGTGTTAAAATTACAGGCTTGTAAACCATAAAATACAATTGCAAAAAAAAGGAGAAAAAATAAAATTCTTTTATTCATAAATATCCTTATCGTTCTTAAGATCTTTTCTAAAATCTAATATAAGAATACAATTGAATTATTCAATCAAAAGGAATTATTCAGGAACAAAGTATTTTATTAATAACCATTGTTGTCCGGTAAAAATAAAAAAAGGGTGAGCATTTTAAAGCCAACCCCTTAGTTTTACTTTTGTAGTTACGACACAAACAAAAGTAACTATGAGTAAAAGTACAAATTTTAGCGGACAGCCGATACTGAAT
>JBDNGV010000558.1:0-3832 GCA_041689125.1 Daejeonella sp. | reverse complement strand
TACTTTTCAGAAGGATTACGTATTACCTTCGGTGTACTTCTCCCCTCTTTGGTTTTCTTTCACTTAGACCAGCTTTCAATTGGCTTGACGATTTCTTTAGGAGCAGTTTGTGTGAGTATTGCAGATAATCAGGGACCTATCAATCATAAGCGTAATGGAATGCTTTATTGCTGTATTTTCGTTTTTCTGACCACATTACTTACCGGCTTAATAAATAAATATCCTATCCTAGTTGGCATAGAAATCCTAATTCTATGTTTTTTTTATTCTATGTTTTCTGTCTTTGGTAACCGGGCATCTTCTATTGGGACAGCTGCATTACTTGTTATGATTCTTTCAATAGACCATGATGTAACTGCCTCAAATGGTGCCTTGGGTCACTCCTTGTATATCCTAATTGGCGGCATATGGTATATGCTACTCAGTCTTTCCTTGTCACAGATCAGGCCATATAGACTTGCACAACAGGCTATGGGTGAATGTATTCGGGAAATTGCAGAATATGTGAGGCTAAAGGCCAATTTCTATGATTATGAGACAGATTTTGATGATAATTACAAAAAACTTATTGCGCAGCAGGTTGCAGTAAATCAGCAGCAGGATTCTCTAAGAGAATTGTTGTTCAGGACTAAGGTTATGGTCAAAGAATCAACTTTTGCAGGCAGACTACTGATTCTAGTTTTTCTTGATATTGTTGACCTTTTTGAACAAACGATGGCAACTCATTATGATTATCACACCCTACATCGAACTTTCGGTAAGTCACAATCGCTAAAGGAATTTAAACAAATCATCATAAAGCTCTCCGAGGAGCTTGAAAATCTTAGTTATTATATCATTAGCAATGAAATACCGCAACGTCTACATAACTTTAAATATGAGCTCGAAAGGTTAAAAATCTGTATTGATAAAGTTGAAGAAACTGGCATCAATGCCTTTGTACTAAAAAAGATTCTAATCAATGTCAGGAACATGGTTAGTCGCGTGGATAAAATTTATATTTACTTCAATCAAAAACAAACGTCAGGGCAGGAAATAAAAAATGAAGTGGATTTAAGCAAATTTGTTTCACACCAGAATTTTGATTTTAAGATTTTGGAAGAGAATCTAAGTCCTAAATCATCCATCTTTCGCCATTCAGTTAGAGTTGCATTAATGTGCCTGATTGGTTTTCTGGTTTCCAAGTTATTTCCGGTCGGACATCATAGTTATTGGATCCTGCTTACAATTCTTGTTCTTCTAAAACCAGCATATAGTTTGACTAAACAAAGAAATATTGAACGACTGATAGGTACTATATTAGGTGGTGTTGCCGGGGCGCTTATCCTTATTTTTATAAAAGATCAAACCACCCTTTTCATTTTCCTACTCATATTCATGGTTGCTTCTTATAGTTTTCAAAGACTTAATTATATAGTAAGTGTGCTTTTTATGACACCTTATATCCTTATTTTATTCAGTTTTCTCGGTGAAAATAATCTCAATATAGCTCAGGAAAGAATCATTGATACTTTCATTGGATCATTTATAGCAATTTCTGCCAGTTATCTCGTTCTACCACATTGGGAGTCATACCAACTTAAAGATTTTATGCGGGAAGTATTGATTGCCAATTATCAATACCTTCAAAATGTTGCAAGTATTCTTTCTGGAAATACCTTAGATGTTACAGCTTATAAATTGGCTCGAAAGAATGTTTATGTGAGTTCAGCAAATCTGGGTAGTGCGTTTCAGAGAATGCTCTCCGAACCAAAAAGTAAGCAACAAAACAGTAAGGAGCTACATAAATTTGTTGTCCTCAATCACATGCTTTCTTCTTATACAGCTACACTTATAACCAATCTCCAGGAGAAAAGTCTTTCAGAGGTGAACGATTTACATATTAAGCTGATTAAAAGATCCTTATTTACTTTATCAGAGGTGATTAAAAGTATGAAAGATGTTAAATTGGAAGAAATTGAATTAATTGTACCAGAAACGAAAACCTTAGATAAAAATTCCAATGAATCAAATTTGTTATCAGAACAACTTCAACTAGTCAATAAATTAATTCTGGATCTTCAAAAGCTAAGTCAGAATCAATTTAAGCTATAGGTCATTATTAATTCAGATTTACGAAATTACGTTTTCAATTTGTTTTTCTTTACGACCATTTTTAAAAGCTTCACGTGGCCTCAGGCCTAATAATTCAAACATTTCCATGTCTTCATTAAATGCCGGGTTGGGTGTAGTTAATAATTTATCTCCGGCAAATATTGAATTTGCACCTGCCATAAAACAGAAAGCCTGATCTGTTAAACTCATTTCTGTTCTTCCTGCAGAGAGACGAACTACCGTTTTTGGCATAATAATACGTGCTGTAGCAATCATTCGAATCATTTCCCAAATAGATACCCTTGGTTGATCTGCTAGTGGTGTTCCTTTCACAGGTACGAGGGCATTAACAGGAACTGACTCTGGGTGTTTTGACATATTTGATAACGTCCTGAGCATTGCAATACGGTCATTGACAGTTTCTCCCAAGCCAATTATTCCACCGCTGCAGACGGTGAGCTTTGCCTTACGTACATTATCAATCGTTTTTAAACGATCATCGTATGTTCTTGTTGTAATTATACGTTTATAATCGTCTTCAGAAGTATCTAGGTTATGGTTATAAGCATATAGACCAGCATCAGCTAAGCGTTGCGCCTGAGATTCAGAAAGCATTCCCAATGTACAGCAAACTTCCATATCAAGAGCATTTACCGAACTAACCATCTCAATAACACGATCGAAATCACGGTTATCCCTAACTTCCCTCCAGGCTGCACCCATACATAAGCGGGACGCTCCAGCATCTTTGGCTTTTTTTGCGGCATCTGTAACTTGCTCTACCGACATCAGGGCCTGAACTTCAAGATCAGTCTGGTACCTAGCGGCCTGCGGACAATATGCACAGTCCTCAGGACAGCCCCCTGTCTTTATAGATATTAGACTACTGATCTGGACTTCTGAATAATCTTCATTTTCTCTGTGAACTGTTGCGGCACGATAAATTAAGTCGAGTAGCGGGCTGTGATATATTTCTGCTATTTCTTCTTTAGTCCAGTTATTTCTGATCTCGGTCATATTATTTGGCCATTAATTAAGGCAAAACAAATTTATAATAAAATCATCATCCTGAAAATGGAAATTTATTGAATCAAAGAATCAGGTTGCTGGCCAAACCTAACAAAAGCAGGAAGCCAAAAACATCGGTAAATGTGGTAATAATGATTGATGATGCTACAGCAGGATCTATTCCCACTCTTTTAAGAATAAGAGGGATTGCAGAACCAGAAATTCCTGCAATAACGAGGTTGCCTGTCATTGCAACAAAAATTACAAGACCCAACATAGCATTCTGGTCATAAACTAATGCAAAAATAAAGACAACAATGCCTATCACAGCCCCATTGATCAATCCTACTGTAAATTCCTTTAGTACAGTTCTATAGGCCTGATTGTCAGTAAGATCATTTAGTGAAATACGTCTTACGGTTACAGCCAGTGCCTGAGTGGCTGCATTTCCACCCATTCCTGCAATTATAACCATGTAACCAGCAAGTAATCCTAAACTGGCAATGGTGTTATCATAATAGCGAATAATAGAGGCTGCGAGAAAGGCAGTACCAAGGTTTAGAACAAGCCAAGGTAAACGACTCTTTACGGCCTCTTTCCAGTTACCAGCAAGTTCTTCGTCTTCAG
Source organism: Daejeonella sp. (assembly GCA_041689125.1). Taxonomy (GTDB): domain Bacteria; phylum Bacteroidota; class Bacteroidia; order Sphingobacteriales; family Sphingobacteriaceae; genus Daejeonella. The sequence goes on along the minus strand of JBDNGV010000558.1, from coordinate 103 downwards.
ATACCCCTGAAATTTTCAGGATATCCTCCGTATTTTCTTCCTCCATAACATCGATCACATCATCAAATGTGATTCGACCAAGCAGATGCATATGATCATCCAC
>JBDNGV010000557.1:0-12102 GCA_041689125.1 Daejeonella sp. | reverse complement strand
TTTTCCTTATTGTCATATGAATTCTTGACCCGATTCTGAAGTTTTAAAACAACCGGGCAAGATGCATCAATCAGTGTAATATTATTCTCAAGTGCAAGCCGATATGTTTCGGGGGCTTCACCGTGCGCCCGGATCATGACCTTCTCATTTTTAATAAGCAACATATCTTCATGAGAAATAATCCTAAGTCCCATCGCTTTTAAGCGGTTTACCTCTTCATCATTATGTACTATATCGCCTAGGCAATACAGATAACCATCTTCGGCCAGAATATCTTCAGCCATATCAATTGCATATACCACTCCAAAACAGAAACCAGAATCCTGATCAATCGTTACCTTTAGATTATACTCCATTGCTTAAACTCAATTGCTGAAATTCAGCGGATTTATTTACAAAAATACAAAAATGTTTATCAGAAAGCCCATAAATTAAGGGCAAGGAAGAAAGCAATCTGAGAAAAAAGAAGTACCACTGCTGCATAGTTCTCTTTTCTAAAGTTCAAACTTGAAAAAAACAAAAAGAGAAAAAATGAAAAAATATACCAGCCCAAGTAGTTTTGAATAGGGATAATTCCGCCAAACCATGACCAATAATCGAACCTTACGGCCACCGGTTCAATCAGGAAATCGATTCCAAGCAAAATTCCTGCACCAAGGGCAGAAAACAACCATCTACTTTTTAGATTAAAACACATTAAAAACACACCTGTACAATAGACCAGAATTAACCAATTTACACCAATAAGCAGAGGGACAGCCAATAGCTTAACCCCCAAAGCGGCTCCATAGCTATAATAACCAAAGATTAGTCCTGTATTTACCCCAATAACTTCGATGAAAAATCCTGCAAGATAGACTACAATAGCAAATTTTATGAGATCAGCAGATTTGTCATTGACTGTAAATATCATCAACAACAACATCAGAAGAAGATGAAATGGAACCAGCTTTATAAACAATCCATTGAAAGCCGGAGTCAGGAAACCATATAATCCAACAAGGTGAAATAATATGATTATTATGCTGCAAAGTAAATTCCTTTTCATAATCAGCTTCTTATTGTTCTACCCTTCCAGAGAATGGTTTTAGTAAAATATTTTTTCACGGATTGCACTGAAATAAAAATCATGCATAGCAATTGAAAAGGATGCAGCAAAAGATTTCGCCAAACACTTTGCCCTGAAAGTAAAGAAATCATTATTCTGCTTAAAATAATTAGAGATAAAGCAAACATAACCAGTTCAATTCCAAGAAAGTAAGCGATGGCCATTGGTCCCAAGACGACGAGCAAGAGGTAAAAGAAAAGGCCGAAAACATTATAGTTAAAGCCTGCAAAAAAGTTTTTACTAAAGCCCTCCACGGCCTCGGAAAAGGAGCGATACATCCTGCAATGGATATATCCATTTGCAAGAAGTGCTTCCGCTTTGTAACCGCTGACTTTGATCAGTTTCATTATCTCAATATCCTCTACCACTTTTATCTTTACCTTTTCATGCCATTGGTTTGCTTTGTAATTATCCGCATCAAACATCATAAACTGACCACTTGCAGCTGAAAAAGAAGGGTTACCAGACAATCTAACCAAGCGGAGTGGCAACAGATTGAGCAACAGAAAATGCATTAGCGGAACCACAATACGCTCACCCCAAGAAAGCATCACCTGATCTGTAAATATACTGAGTAGACTAAGCCTATTTACTTTCATTCGGTGGATTGAATTATTGATCAGCCCCTCAGCGATTGTTTCATCCGCATCGAGAAAAATAAGGTATTTGCCTTTCGCCAGCTCAGCAAGCTGGAAACATGAATAATTTTTACCCAGCCAGTCTTTTGGTAGTTCTTTCCCTTGAACAACTTTAAAATGTCTGTTCTTTTCACAGAAATCAGAACAAAGCTTAAAGGTTTGATCTGAAGAATGATCATCAAGTACAATGACCTCATAATTTTTATAATCCTGATCACGAATAGACTCAAGCAGATCCAAAATATTGTGTTCTTCATCCCTTGCTGGGATTAAAATTGAAACAAATTCATTGTATTGTATAGCAGTTTTGGTCAATTTGGGATTTGAAATGAAGTTGAACAAAGTTACTGTGAACCTCAGAATAAGAAAAAAATAGATCAGGTAGATAAGGACCATGTTTATACTTCAATCGCAGTTTGCTTTTGCCGCGAAGTTTCATAATGTTTATTATATGCACTTTTAATGAGTTGGAGACTTGTAAACTCTGCACCCTCCCATTCCTGAAGATAACAGGTTAGAACCGGTTTGCGATGTTCAAAATAATCGGCAAAACTTGCAGCAAAAATATACTGGAATTTGCGGGTTGAGCTATTAATCAGATTGATCAAACCCTTTTGAAACTGAACTTCATCTATATGACCCGAATACAACTTGCCTTGAGGAAAAATAAGTACCAGATTTTCAGGATCATTGAGCAGATTGCCGGCATATTCCAGAGTTTCTATCACACTTCGGGAGTTCTTTTTTACTGAAAAACCGCCCAAATATTTAAAAAACCAAACCTTTTGGTAATTTTCTTCAGTAATCATCACATGTAACCTTTTTTTGAAATAAAGCCGGTTGATCTGAAACATAAAGAAACCGTCCCACCAAGAACAGTGATTAGCCAGTAATAGAAGTGCTTGTTCTTTGGAAAAGTCAATTTGGTTAAATTTGAGCTCCTCAAAGTCCGATTTAATAATTCTATTTATATACCAAGAGAAGAATTGATGGATAAATTTATTCCGGCGTGGTTCAAGCATACTTAAAGATATAGTTTTTTGTAATCCTGAAAATAAATAAAGACAGGCTCATCCAAAATATTACTTAATTAGATCGTCAACTATTTTTGCTGATAGCAAAGCAAGTGGTATTCCTCCTCCAGGATGAACGCTACCACCTGAAAAATATAAATCCTTAATACTGGACGAAAAATTAGCATGTCTCAAAAAGGCTGAAAACTGACTGTTAGAGCTGCTTCCATATAAAGACCCTTGGTAAGAGAAAGTCTTTGAATCGATCCCTCTGGGATCAAGAACGGATTCACAACTAATCAGTTTACTGATATCTTTCCCCAAAATTTTAGAAAGCTTTTTAATTATGTTTATTCTTGATATCCTAATCAACTCATCCCAGTTCTGACCAGTATCCGAAGGTACATTAATCATAGTAAACCAATTTTCTGAACCTTTCGGAGCATCTTCAGGATTGTTTTTGGAGCTGATATGAACATATATTGTTGGGTCAGAACATATACCTTTCTCCTCCCATATCTGCTTGAATTCATCCTGATAATCTTCTGTAAAAAATATATTATGAAGGCCTAGTTCAGAAAAGGAAGTATTGATGCCCCAGTAAAAAATCAGCGCTGAACTGCTGCGTTCCTGATTTTTTAAGCGTTCAGGAACCTTTAAACTCTTCAATAAACGAGTGTAGGTATACCAAACATCCATATTGGAAATGATCAGATCAGCAAAGTGGCTCTCACCTTTGCATTTGAGGCCAGTTACCTTATTATTTATAATTTCTATTTCATCAACATAGGAATTGAAATGAAATTTAACCCCGAGATCAACTGCAAGCCCTGTAAGTGAGCTGACAATGGAATACATTCCTCCAACAGGAAAATAAGCTCCAAAATGCTGTTCAAAATGAGGAATTATGTTAAGCGTTGCTGGGGCTTTATAAGGGTTGGAACCATTATAAGTTGCATAGCGATTAAAAAGACGGACTGTTCGGCTATCTTTAAACCTAGCTTCATTAGATTGATTCATGGAACGGAAAGCGTCAATCTGAGAAAAGCGCAAAAGAGACTTTAAGGTTTCTAAGTTCAGATAACTTCGTAGCTTATGGAGGGATCTTTGCAGAAATACCGGATTTGTAATTTCATAGATATCCTTGCTTTTTTTCAAAAAATCTAAAATAGAATCAGCTGAATCATTGGTCTTATCAGCTATCTCTTTTGAAAACTTTTGTGGATCAGCAAATGCATGAATCCGGGTACCATCTTCATAAAAATAATTGCAAATGGTATCCAATTTTTCATACTGAAAATAATCCTGAGGATTTTTACCGGCTAGACGAAATAGCTCATCAACATATTGAGGCATTGTAAATAAACTCGGTCCTGCATCGAAACGAAATAACCCTAGCCTGATTTCAGAAAGTTTTCCTCCCGCCTGATCAGAGGCTTCAAAAACCTCAACCTGATGACCTTTTAAAGCCAGGCGTATTGCAGTGGCTATACCTGCAATACCTGCACCAATAATAATGGCTTTAGACATAGAACGAAAATACGTTATTTCATCCTGAAATGAGATTTGGATGAAAAAATGACAGGAATATTATTCAATAATGTAGATAAGAGACTCCAAAAAATAAGTTATCTGCCTCTCGAACTTTTTAGCCATTTATCAACAGAATAAGGTCCGGAGCCCAGAACCCAAAAAAGAACAAGTAGCATTAATACAAAGATCGATAACCAAAGTTCTGAATTTAGTGGAGTGAACCCTTTGGTTAGGTTCACAAAAAAGACTGCTCCTAAAAGAATAAGGATCTGAATTACAACTGCAAAACGGGTTACAAGACCCAAGGTAATTAAAACCCCTCCAACCAAGTGGGCAAAAGCGACCGTGTGCACCACTGCAAGTGCCATCAGACCTGAAAATCCAAATACACTGTTTTGTATGATCCAGTCCTTCTGGGCTTCTGTATCACTGATAAAAGCAAGTCCTTTACTAAAAATTAAAAGACCAAGAACAATCCGAATTGAGTCGAGCCACTTTGCGTGATGCACATCGCCCCAGTGCTCTATTTTTTGAACTAAGTTCATAATAACGTCCTTTTGAACAAGTTGATTATATTAATTTACAAAAAATTAAGGAATAAGCAAATAAAAATCAGTGTCTGATCATTTTAAGGTGTTGAGCACCCTGAAGATTTTTTGCCTGATAGCGGCACTGCTTCCATTATAATTATTGATTATAAATGAAAATACCACTGGTGTTCCAGATGTCGAAGTAGAGTATCCAGTATAGGCGATTACGTCACTGATAGATCCGCTTTTCATTTTCATATTATTATACAGCGGAAAACTATCATAATAGCTATCAAACCAATTTTCTTTCATCAGGGATTGAAGTATTTGTGCCATTGCCATAGTAGTGATCCGGTTGGCAGGCGAAAGTCCGCTACCATCATAAATATTCATTGCTGCCGGATTTATGCCAAGCTTTTTTCTCCAGAATTCCTTGACAAATTCAGCACCCTGAGAAAAGGTAATTTCTTTTCCCTCTTTCCAGGCAAATGTTTTGATCAGATGTTCTCCAAAAAGGTTAATGCTTTTCTGGTTAAACCAGTAAACAATCTCATGAAGAGCCGGCGAAGTATGAATTGAGATTATCTGTGTTTGAGGGCGCAAGGGCTTGTTGTTTACTGCCATTAATCTTGAAGTTACGACTCCCCTATCAACCTGAATATCCAATTGCCTTAATTTATTCTGCAATTGATAGGCTAGATCAAAGGCCGGGTCAGGAACCGAAGCTGAAATTACTTTTTTAAGGTCGACACCATAAGTACCCCTTAGATAAATTACTGTTGAAAAAGGAGCAGAATAGGCATAAACATTATCTCCAGTACCCGGAGCCCCAGTCTTTACTTCATTAATGATTTTAAGGTATGACATCTCCGGATCGGTTCTTAAAAGCGCTACAGGTTCTCCGACCCTCCCGGGTTTAAAATGCAAATCAAACTGATTCTCGCGCCAGGTTAATGCAGAAGGTCCGGCACCATAATAATTCCCAATATCCTGCCAAGTCCAGCCACCAGGCGTGGTTTCGGTGCCAAACAAATGATCATCGGCAATGATTTGCCCACTGATGTTTTTAATTCCGGCTCTTGCCAATGCATCAGCCCATTTCTTCAGGATTAGCTCAGATCGGCTTTGCTCATACCGATCACTTCCCAGAGAAGGATCTCCTCCACCGGTAATGATAATATCTCCATTAAGGGTTCCGTTAGTAGAAATTGAACCGGAATAACCCAATGTTGTTTCCCAAGTAAAATCCTTACCCAGAATATAGTAGGCAGTTGCAGAAGTGATAGTTTTGAGGGTAGAGGCACTCGCCAGACCGGTATTTCCATTTGCTGAGTAAATCACATCTCCGGTTTCTGCATTTAATACGCTCAGTGAACTGCTCGCATACTTCATTTGGGGATCTGATTCGAAAATTTTGTAGGCATTTTCAATCTTTAGCTTCAGACTTTGAGCACAGACAGAAGGAATAGAAAATATAAGAATAAGAAACAGGAAATTTTTCATGTTTATTTGTTTGCCTAAATTCCGAATCGAAAAATTCAATCAGAAAAAAAATTAAATACTTTTAGATAAAGAAAGGAGCCTGCCAATTGTTATAGATGTACGGATCAGGTTGGAGGCAGTGTATTTCATGGCAGTTTCTAGATCAGTAGGCTGATTACCAATAGCCATCAGAATATCGAAGTACTCATGCATCTCAGCACTATGTGTCATTGGTATTTTTCCAGCAATTCCAATCACAGCAATTCCTTTTTCCTTTGCATGCTTAGCCACCGCAAAAGGCCCCTTTCCCTGCAAGGTCTGCTCATCCAGACTGCCTTCTCCGGTTATCAACAGATCAGCACTCTTCAAACTTTCTTCAAAACCGGTAATCTGTAAAAATTGTTCTCCACCATTCAGTAATTCTGCATTTAAAAATGTTTGTAAAGTAGCAGCAATGCCGCCTGCAGCACCTCCATGAATAATCTCATTCATATTAATCCCCCTTGACTTATAAGTTAGATCCGACAAATTGGTCAAGGCAAGATCCAGAAGTTTTACATCTGCCGGGCTAGCGCCTTTTTGAGGACCAAAAACTGCCGCTGCCCCTTGTTCACCTAAGAGTAAATTATCTACGTCACATAATGCTGTAATTTGACATTTCAAGAACCGCTGATCAAATGCTGAACTGTCAATATGATGGAAGCGGGGCATACTGACAGGTAATGCAGCTATTTCAATTCCATCTGCATCCCTGAATTTCATTCCCAGAGCACTTAAAATTCCAATACCTCCATCAACAGTTGCAGAACCCCCAAGACCAATGATGATCTTTTCAACCCGCCTGTCCAGTGCAAAACTGATTAACTCACCCGTTCCGAAAGAGGAAGCCATTAAAGGGGATCTTTCATCAGGATTTAACAAGCGGATACCCGAGGCATCCGCCATTTCAATAACTGCTGTTTTACCCTGATCTATTATTCCCAGAGAAGCTTTAATGAAGCGTCCTAATGGATCGTGAACATCATACTGATGCCAAATACCACCGCATTTCTCCACGATCAAATGTCCGGTACCATCACCACCATCTGCAATTGGGAAGCACTCAGAGGTAAAATTTAATCCGCTACGATTTAAACCCTCCTGAATAGCATCAGCAGCTTGATTTGCTGTCAGACTGTGTTTAAAGGCATTTGGAGCAATCAAAATATGCATGATGCTAAAATCGATCTATTTTAATCCTCAACTTCTACTACCATCTCAATTTCTGTTGCCCAATTTGCCGGGAGCGCAGCCATTCCCACGGCTGAGCGGGTATGTTTACCTTTCTCTCCAAATACTTCTACCATCAGATCAGAAAATGCATTCATAACTTTTGGTTGATCTTTAAAATCGGGAGCAGATTGTACCATTCCTAAAACCTTCACTATACGTTTCACTTTATTTAGATCCCCGAGTTCTGCTTTTAAGCTAGAAAGCAAAGAGATTGCGGTTAATCGTGCCGCCTCTTGACCTTGTTCAATTGTCAGGTCATCGCCAACTCTTCCGGTTACCCTAGTACCATCCGGTTTATCAGGGCCATGTCCGGCCGTATAAACAAGATTTCCTACACGGACAGCCTTTACATAACTAGCTAAAGGCGCACTTGGTGCTGCCAATACAATATTCAGGTCTTTCAGGCGCTTATCGAAATCAATTATCTCTGACCTTTGCTCTCCTTTTGTCTGCTCTTTAGGTTCAGTACTACAACCAATTAAACCAATAGCGGTCAAGGTTATTAAGAAATACTTTTTCATCTGCTTATATCTTGTAAGCGGGTGGTGAAAACACCAACTGCAGGAAAATTTAATTCAATAGTTTGTAAAAAAATAATGCTGATTTACTAAATCTTTAAGAAAAGTAAATCAGCAAAAAATTAGAAAGGTATATTTAAGGAATTTTTAATCTTCTACTTCAACTATCATTTCAATTTCTATGGCAATGTTTCCAGGCAATGCACTCATACCAACTGCTGAACGGGCATGCTTGCCTTTTTCTCCGAAAATAGCAACCATCATATCAGAAAATGCATTCATCACCTTTGGTTGATCTTTAAATTCAGGAGTAGACTGAACCATTCCTAATACTTTAACCACACGCTTTACTTTGTTCAAATCGCCGATTTCTGCTTTTAAACTTGAAAGCAATGAGATACCGGTTAAACGCGCAGCTTCCTGACCTTGCTCCAAGGTTAAATCACCACCTACCCTGCCTGTTAAAGGACCACCTTCCGCGCGATCAGGACCGTGCCCTGAAGTATACACTAGGTTTCCAACACGAACAGTTTTCACGAAATTAGCTGTCGGCGGCTTCGGAGTTGTCAGCTCTATATTTAATTCCTTTAAACGAGCTTCAACGTTCACTGTATCAGCAGCCGCTGTTGTTTCCTTTTTTGAAGCATCTTCCTGCTTTGGGTTGCAACTTAATAAGGCCGCTGCGATCAGAAATAATAGAGAGTACTTTTTCATAATAATTTAATTTTGGGTTTTATTTATTTATAATATTAACAGGTTTTTGATTCAGGAATGAAGATAAATTATTTTCTGCAATTCCCATCAATCTAGAACGTGCTTCTTTCGTTGCCCATGCAATATGAGGGGTAATTAAACAATTTTTTGCCGTAAATAGTGGATTATCTGCTGATGGAGGTTCTACCGACAACACATCAATACCTGCTCCGGCTATGATACCTTCGTTCAAGGCATCTGCAAGATCTTGATCAACCATCAAAGGCCCCCTTGAAGTATTCAGAAAGAAGGCACTTCGTTTCATCAGTTTCAAGGTATTTTTATTAATGATGCCCTGTGTTTCAGGAAAGAGCGGACAATGAACACTCACAACATCTGATTCTTCCAAAAGCTGATTCAGTTCTGCCCATTTGAAGTTTTTACGATGCGACTGGTCTGATCTGGTTTTTGAAAAGCCAAGAATATTCATTCCAAAAGCCGTAGCAATATCTGCCACCTTTTGACCTATTCTACCAAAGCCAATGATTCCGATTGTTTTGCCTTCCAGCTCTATCAAAGGAAAATTCCAGTAACAAAAATCGGGTGAAGCAGCCCAATCGCCCTGACGAACTGAATCACTATGACTCTGTACATGCTGGCATAATTCGAGCAATAAAGCAAAAGTCATCTGTACCACCGATGCGGTACCATAACCCGGAACATTAGCCACCGCAATCCCTCTAGTTTTGGCATATTCTACATCTACAACATTATAACCAGTTGCTAAAACTCCTATATATTTCAAATCAGGAAGAAGGGCCAGTACAGACTCCCTGAGCGGGGTCTTGTTGGTAAAAATAATCTCTGCTCCCTTACAACGTTCTACAATCAGGCTTTCTGGCGTACGATCATGAACCTCTAGGTTCCCGAACTTCTTTATTCCCTCCCAGTTCAAATCCCCTGGATTTAAGGTATAACCATCTAATACAACTAACTTCATTTTAATTTTATTTTTTAATTTGTTCCCTCCCATCCCTAAACCCTCGCCCAGGCCAGATTAAGCACCCGCTTGGCATTGGCAATCACTACATCAGCATCTTCATCTCCAAAAGGTTTGATCTCAAAACTCACTACGGGTGGTGTTTGGGTGTTGAGGAAACCGATATTCAGCAGCACCCTCAGATATTCAACCACTTCATCCACATCATTCTCCCCGTTAGGGAAACCAAACCTTGGGTGCACGTCTCCGTAAGCTGCCATTTCCGGACTTTTCACTACACAGTTACCAATATGAGCATGCACAATATAGTCCTTAACAGGCAGAATTGATTCCTCAATTGTTTCATGGATCAATGGAATATGGCTAAGGTCTACCATTAGACCGAAATGATCGTGTGCTCTGCGTATCTCTTTGGCATAACGCAGTGCCAGATCTGCAGGGCCAATCAAACTCCTTTTATCCACGTCATAATCAAAAACCTCTAGCGCGATTTTCATTTCACCTTTACTCTTTGCATAGCCACAAATTTCATTGGTTGATTTCACTAATGCCTGAAAAGCTTCTTCCTTTCTGCTTTCTTCATAGTTACCACTCAGAAAGGCAAAGCTGGCTGCTCCAATCTCATAAGCCTCATCTATACCCTGTTTCAAATTATCCAGCGCTTTCTGACGTTCTTCCTCCACCAAACTATTGATATTCATTCCGGTGGTCAGTAAACGAGGTTGTGCTCCATAAGCTACAGTCATATGAGACGTTTCCAGCATTTTCTTTACGGCCAAACGCGTATCAGGATCCTTAATCGTAGTTATTTCAATCGCGCTGAAATATTCATCCACTGCAATCTTACGAATTGTTTCAAGTACCGGACCTTCACCTTTGATCGTTGCCGGAAAAGCCATGAAGTGGACTAATCCCACACGCATGTATTTATATAATGATTCGTTCATCTTGATATTTTGTAATAATTAATTGTATTTAATTTAATTCCTTGACCTATAAACTCTCGCGAATCGTTTTAATCAGGTTCAACGCACGGTAGCATTCTTTACTCAAGTCATCATATAGTTTATTCTCAATCACCGTTTTTGTGATCATTTTGCTTCCCCCAACCGCAGAAACTCCAACTTTAAACCAGCCCCTAAGATTATCTTCATTCAGCTCAATACCACCTGTAGGTAAAAACGTCATATCTGTAAACAATGCCTGAACGGCTTCAATATAAGAAGGCCCAAGGGTATTTGCCGGAAAAAGTTTTACCATATTCACTCCACAGGCTTCAGCGCGGATGATTTCACTTGGGGTCATGCAGCCCGGTACACAAAGCAAATTATGACGATCAGACAATTCGATCACCGATTCCAAAATACCCGGGCAAACTAGAAACTCTGCACCCTCATCAATATATTCCTGCGCTGCTTCGACATTCTTAATCGTACCGATACCCAAACGCATTCCTGGCATTTCCGCATCGCAAGCTTTTCTCATTTCCTTAAAATTCTTCATTGCCTGTTCTCCACGGTTGGCATACTCTGTTGTTCGAATACCTCCCTGATACATTGCACGCATTAATTCAATACTCACACCGGCATCAGCAGCATAATACAAGGGAACAATCCCCTGCTCCTTTATGAGTGACTTAAGTTCTGTTTTCTTATCCATTTCTTTAATTTGTATTCTGATGAATTTAGACCTGAAAGGAATCTCATCCAGTTTGTATTCTATTTTGTATGTTACAGTTTATATCCTTGCCGGGCAAGCAATTTCCATTGACCATGCTTCTTGTACCAAACCATGACATTCCCAAATCGTAAGGATACTGGATTGCCTTCACGAGTAGCACTCGCAACAACTATATGTCTGACGATGGCATGCTTACTACTAACTTGAATAGTCTGGCCCTCCGGATCAATCGATTTGAAAAAGGTAGGTCCAATCAAAACGGCTTTTATAAAGGCTACCTTATCCTGAATAACACCTGCCGAATGACCATAGGTCAGTTCATCCAAACTTATTTTAGCTAAAGCGGCACTGTCTCTTGCCACTATAGCACGATTCAAATCTTTAACCATCTGTGCTACTCGAACTTCATTTTTCGTCTGAGCTTGAATACTTGTGATGATCATCAGTAAGACAATCAGTGTTGATATTGATCTAAGCATAGTATTAATTTTTAGTTAATTAACATCTTTTTCTTTAATCGGTTTATTCTTCCAGTATGAGGCAAGAATGGATCCAGTGATATTCATCATGGGTCCATAGATCATGGGTGCCAATCCAACCGTACCCAATTTGCCCATACCATTAGCCAATCCCTT
>JBDNGV010000556.1:0-1918 GCA_041689125.1 Daejeonella sp. | reverse complement strand
TTCCCATGATGAGTCCTGATGAAATCGATCAGCATTTCAGGAATCTGATGCTTTCTGGCGATCTCAACTCCCTGATTTACATGCTGGATAATGATCTGGGCACTTTGTTCATAAGAAATTGAATCATGAGGGTTATTACCTCTTACTTGGTTTTCAATAAAGTACTGCGGGTTTATAATTTTTCCTACATCATGATACAAGGCACCTGCTCTTACCAGCAATGCATTTCCGCCTATTTTAAAGATAGCAGCTTCAGCCAGATTAGCCACCTGAAGAGAATGCTGAAAAGTACCCGGAGCTTTAAAAGCCAGATCCCTTAATAATTTTGAATTGGTATTGGTCAGCTCCATCAACGTAACATCCGAAGTAACTCCAAACAACCGTTCAAAAGCATAAATTAATGGATAAGCAAGGAGCGATAATAAAACACTGAAAATAAAGGGGACAAAATTCATCCATTCAATATCCCGAAAGGAGCCATCTCTAATTAATGAAATACCAAGGAATGCAATAAAATAGTTTAATAGGATTAATAAAGCTGAAATCAGAAATTGCTCCCTTTTAATCAGATTTTTAATGCTATATATCGCTACCATACCGGCTGAAATCTGTAAAAATGCAAATTCAAAACTGTTAGGAACAAAAAAACCGGCAATTAGCACAACCAGTAAATGAATGTTTAATGCCAATCGGGTATCAAACAGAATCCTAGTAATGATTGGAACGATGCAAAACGGAATATAATAAACACTAGGGGCTTTAATCCTGATTGCCCAGGATAAAGTGATTAGCATTCCGGTAATGACCATTAATATAAGTGAGATCTGCCGATTATCAGCATAGATATCTTTCCTGAAAAGGTAAAGAAATACCATCAATAATGAAATGATTAGTCCAGCAAGTAATAATTGTCCAAATAATACCAGTTTTGGGTCTCCTGCAACTTTTGCATCCTCTTCATAAGCGGCTCTTAAAGATTCCAGTTTCTGATAGATTCCTGCATTAACCATTGTTCCTTTTGCAACTACCAATTCACCTTTCTGAACCATATCTCTGGTCGTAGAGATGCTGTTTAAGGCATTCTCCTCCAGTTTATCGGTGAGAATATCATTGTATACATAATTTGCCTTCAGGTGATTTGTAACCAACCTTAAAAGCCAGTCGGAATTACTGATCTGGGTATCTTCCTTTATTTGTTCCTCTATGAATTTTAATGCACTTACCGTAGTATAAGCATCAGCAGTGTTTAATTGTACCGCAACATTATTATTCAGCAAACTGAAATTATAATTGGGGCCATTGCGCTGATATTTTAGCACCGGGTTAATGAGCCCACGGACATAAATGCTCTCCAGTAATTTATTCCCCAATGACTGGTTAAGCTCCTTCAGATTTTCGTCTATCCCCGAGCCAATCCATTTTGAATCAAATTCAGAATTGAATGCTTCTATTGAATTATCCGCAAGTTTAATATCATTTAGATAAACTGGAAGCACTGAATTGAGAACTTCGTTTTTATCTTCTTCAATTTCTTCATTGGTTTTTTGAATGGCAAAATTATAAGGCGAATAAAGATCTTTTTGCATCCAGGTTTTGCCTTTCTCATATTCAAACCTGAATCTGGCCTGCTTTGGAAGAAATAGGGTTACAAAAAATACACACAAAGCCATCATCACAAATTTTAGGCTGGAACTGTATTTGCGATATAAAATGAGGTGTAATTTTTTCTTAAATCTTGCCAATGTTCTGATTTTAGAATCAAATTTAGCAAATTATGTGAGATCGATCAATTGCGGCTGAATGATTAAAGTTTTCTGAATATAAGGCAAATCCCATGATTCGGGTTTCCTTAACTGCTAAGTAATGATTTAGTTAAGCATATTACAAGAAATGCTGAGGAAATTTTAATAATGCAATT
>JBDNGV010000555.1:0-6774 GCA_041689125.1 Daejeonella sp. | reverse complement strand
TTTTTTTTGTGTACGTAACACAAAGTTTAATGTACCTATCATGTCGTTATTAAAAATCTATAACAAATATACACTTTTTAAAAAGGGTATCACAAAGGGTATCACATTTTATGTTAAGTAGATACAATTCAATATATGCCATTAAAAGCCATTATAGCATTTTTAGTATAATTAAGCTATTTTTATTGTATGAATATACCCCTAAATATCATACATTCAAGTCGCTTTGGCTCCACAGCAATTAAAAAAACCGATGTACTCGGTTTTTTTTATGCAATAAATTTTGGAGGGATGAGAATCCGATGAGGGTTCGAACTTTTCTCTTGAGCAGTTTTGTGTCGAGTATTTGTAAGCAAAAGAGTGCTTTTGATCAATAGATCAACTATTCAGCTAAATTGACATCAATATCTCGTTAAATTATTAATGATATACGCATATATTAAGCTTAAAGCTAAATCTGTTTTTCAAAATATACAAAGTAGACTTTTACAAATGAATTGATTTTGTTTTTATATTTGTTTTGTAACTAAATTTCATCTTAAAAAACTTTTTTATATTATCATGCAAAATAAAAACAAAACATTTAAAAGATCGATTTTTATATTATTGTCTTGCTTGTTGGCAATTTCTACCATTAGTACTACCTACCGTTCTCAGCAGGAAGATTCAGCTGACATAATAGGAGTTTGGAAAACAGGTGAAGGAAACGCTATAGTACGCATTTACAAAAACGGTGAAAAATATCAAGGTAAAATAGTTTGGCTCAAAGAACCGAATGATCCTGAAACTGGAAAACCTAAATTAGATAAAAATCATCCTGATGAGTCTATTCGAACTCGTCCTATTTTGGGCTTAATTAATATTTGGGGATTTACTTATAAAGAAAAAAACGTTTGGGAAGAGGGAAATATTTATGACCCAAAGAATGGTAATACTTATTCTTGCTCCATAAAAATGATTAATTCTAAAATCTTGGAAGTAAGGGGTTTTATTGGTGTTTCACTATTAGGAAGAACAGATACTTGGACTAAACAAGTTGCTAAAAACTAAGGGGAAACAAGATTAATACTTAAGTTAAAATATAATGGATTACCCAAATTGCTTGTAAAATAGCGTTGATTATTTTCTTTAGCATCGTATTCATTCATAACATCAAATCGCCAGTTATAGCGAATTCCGGCTTGAGCACTCAACCATATGAAACCTTTGATTTTTTTATCCCAAATAATCCTAGGTTTTAACTCTCCTCTCTGAATAAATACTTCACCTTTTTGACTATTTGGTAAATTCATCCAAAATTGGTTACCCTCTAGCTCAAAACCTAACTGCAAGATGTTGGATGCGGAAAAATTATATCTTAAGTGGCCTCGTGCCGGCAGTAAGAGCTCCATACCCCAATTATCATTAAAAGTTCTGTTCCAAAAAAGCACAGGTATATGTAAAATCTGCCCAGCCCGATATGTACGGGATATCCCGGTACCTATCATATTTTTATCAGATGTTTTCCAACCGTAAATAGCAGTCCCACTAACTGTAATTGCTTTTGTAGTGATGTCACTAAATTCTTGGAATACACCATTAATATCAGCACTAGCTTGAAGAATTAAAAAATTCTTTTCATTTAATGGCTTAAAAATGACAGAATTAATTCCAGATGTGGTCATTGATCTGTTGTTAATACTATTAGCAAATAGATTGCTTCCAGGGTTATCCACATTGAAATTACTCGACCAATAATTAGCTCCTAATTGCCAAATAATCTTATTTGATGAAATCAAAGGGATATTGGCTTGCGCTCTGAACGAAGAAACTTGATTAACCGTAAAATTTTGTGAAGCAGGCAATAAGGCGGCATTAGGAATATTGGGCATATTAAACCCTGCATGATATTCGTAACCCAGACTTACAATCCTTTGAGGTAACTGATTTAAAACTTTAAGAGTACCGTAACGTTTAACTCCTTCTGCATCACCAAACTTACTGTAATCAAATACTTCTGACGAATCCACTTGGGCAGTTGCAACATTGGAAACAATAAGTAAAAAACCAAAAAATATTCTAAGCAGCATATTTTAATAACTTAAATTTAAAAGCAAATATAATATGATTCTTGCCTTAATATTTCTTTTCTGTTCAGAAATTTTTTAAATGATCTGACCTAATCTTAACCCCAGCCCCCTTTAATTTAGCAAATCATACATGAAGAACCAGACGATAATTTTTTTCGAATATACTCTCCAACTAAAAAACTCCATCCTAATTTACTTTATCACATTAGAATTTGAATAATTGTAAAGGGATTTTTTAAAATAGACAAAATCTATATTAACATAATAAAAATCAATAAGATTTATAACCCATATTAATGTAAATTTGATAGGAAAGTTTGAAATTGTAAAAAAACAATATTTCGACAACTCTAATTTGATATAGTTAATATAATTTTAAAAAAAATGGAAAACAACACATCCGATGGTAAATGCCCATTTGGTCATGGCACTTTAAAGCAAAGTGCAGGCGGTGGAACAAGCAACCGAGATTGGTGGCCTAATCAGTTAAAACTGAACATTCTACGTCAGAACTCTTCTCTTTCCAACCCAATGGGGGATAAATTCAACTATGCTGACGAGTTCAAAAGCCTAGATCTAGATGCTCTAAAAAAAGATATATATGATTTGATGACCACTTCACAGGATTGGTGGCCGGCTGATTATGGTCACTATGGTCCATTTTTTATACGTATGGCATGGCATAGTGCCGGTACTTACCGAATTCAAGATGGGCGTGGTGGAGCAGGCTCAGGTACTCAGCGCTTTGCGCCATTGAGTAGCTGGCCCGATAATGCGAATCTCGACAAAACAAGATTGTTGCTTTGGCCAATTAAACAGAAATATGGCAAGAAAATTTCTTGGGCAGATTTGATGATCCTAACCGGTAATTGTGCACTAGAGTCGATGGGTTTTGAGACATTCGGTTTTGGTGGCGGACGTGAAGACGTTTGGGAACCTGAGGAAGACATAAATTGGGGTACCGAAAAGGTATGGTTAGGTGATAATCGTTACACTGGTGACCGTGTGTTGGAAAATCCACTAGCTGCTGTTCAGATGGGTCTGATCTATGTAAATCCGGAAGGTCCTAACGGAAATCCGGATCCGATTGCATCTGCACGTGATATCCGGGAGACCTTTGCACGGATGGCAATGAATGATGAAGAAACTGTGGCATTGATAGCTGGTGGTCACACATTCGGCAAGACCCATGGTGCTGCCGATCCGGGACAATTTGTAGGCAAAGAACCTGCAGCTGCAGGTATCGAAGAACAGAGTCTCGGCTGGAAAAATACCTACGGAAGCGGTAATGCCGGTGATACTATCACGAGCGGTCTGGAGGGTGCATGGACTACAACTCCAACAAAATGGAGCAACAACTATTTTGTGAATCTATTTAGCTACGATTGGGAATTGACTAAAAGTCCGGCTGGTGCGCATCAATGGAAACCAAAGCATGGCATGGGTTCTGATTCAGTGCCCGATGCCCATGATCCTACCAAACGACATGCACCTACCATGCTGACTACCGATATAGCCCTGAAAGTGGATCCTGCCTATGAAAAAGTTTCAAGAAGATTCCATGAGAATCCGGATGCACTTGCAGATGCCTTTGCCCGTGCATGGTTTAAACTGACTCACCGTGATATGGGCCCACGTACCCGCTACTTGGGCCCCGAAGTACCTGCAGAAGAGCTGATCTGGCAAGACCCAATCCCATCTCCTACATATCAACTAATTGATAAACAGGATATCGAATTGCTAAAAAGCAAAATACTTGCTTCGGGATTAACTGTATCCCAACTTGTTTCTGCAGCATGGGCTTCTGCATCAACCTTCCGTAGTTCTGATAAACGGGGTGGTGCCAATGGTGCCCGCGTTCGTCTTGCCCCACAGAAGTACTGGGAAGTTAACAATCCGGCACAGCTTGCCCAGGTCTTAGAAAATCTTGAGGCAATACAAAAAGAGTTTAACAGCGTACAGTCTGGTAATAAAGGAGTTTCTATGGCAGATCTTATCGTTCTTGGTGGATGTGCAGGCATTGAGAAGGCAGCAAAGAATGCAGGTCACCATTTGCCAGTTCCATTTAGTCCCGGACGTAGCGATACCTCACAAGAACAAACCGATGTAGAATCATTCGCCGCTCTAGAGCCACTTGCTGATGGTTTCCGTAACTACCAAAAAAACAAATCAACTTCTTATGTAGAGGAAATGCTGATTGATAAAGCACAATTGTTAACGCTAACTGCGCCAGAAATGACGGTTCTTGTAGCTGGAATGCGCGTCCTCAACACAAATTTTGATCAGTCTCAACATGGAGTTTTCACCAAAAATATAGAAAGCCTTAATAACGACTTCTTCGTGAATCTGCTTGATTTAGGTACAACATGGAAAGCAAATTCAGAATCGCAGCAGGTATTTGAGGGTCGTGATCGTACAACAGGTGAAATTAAATCAACCGCAACCCGTACCGATTTGATCTTCGGTTCGAATTCAGAACTACGTGCTATCGCTGAAGTTTATGGATGTGAAGACTCAAAAGATAAGTTTGTCCAGGATTTTGTTGCAGCATGGAATAAAGTTATGAACCTCGATCGCTTCGATCTGGTCTGATTTAATTGCTATATAAATTAATTAGAAAAGGTGGTCTGGCAACAGACCACCTTTTTTATGATCCCAAACCTTGCTTCCAATTTATATGAACATATTTTATTTAATCGATTTCACAATTGCAATTAAATTTTAGTTGCGATTGTAGAATACCTTCTATAATTTTGTAATGAGCGTTTAAAAGGTAAAGGGCATTATGTAGATCTGGTTATAAAAACAAAAGGACAGATTGAAGATGAATGATATTTTACGATATAAGGAATACCATGCCTCGGTGCAATTCAGTGCAGCTAATGAGATATTTACTGGCAAAATATTAGGAATTAATGACCTCATAAATTTCGAAGGAACTTCGGTCTCAGAATTAAAAAAAGCCTTTAAAGAAGCAGTAGATGACTACCTACATACCTGTTCAGAGATCGGCAAAACACCAGATAAGACCTATAAGGGAAGTTTCAATGTTCGTGTTTCTCCAAAACTACATCAGGAAGCTGCTACATTTGCTTCCATGCATAAAATTACTTTAAATGAATTTGTAAAAACTGCCCTTTCTTTTGCAATTAAGGAAAAAGGAAATGTGATTCAAATTCTGGAAGAAAATAATAATCTATGAGAAAGCGATTATCAGCCTATTAAAAAATAAAAAAAATTATTTAACCATGATTCAAGACCTTATCAGGCAATACAAATTACTCCCCCATCCCGAAGGTGGATATTACAAAGAGACCTACCGTTCATCAGAAAGCATTCAATCTGAAAATTTATCTGCACTATTTCCAAATCAGCGTTCGTATAGCACTGCCATCTATTTTCTGTTGCTCAAAGATTTATTTTCCGCTTTCCACCGTATTCAAAGTGATGAATGTTGGCATTTTTATGAAGGAGACAGCTTGCATGTGCATGTCTTGCACCTAGATGGAAACTATGAACTGATTCGTCTGGGTAAAAACCGGGAGGGAGGCGAAGTTTATCAGGCCATGGTACCTGCAGGAGCGTGGTTCGCCTCAGAAACAAAAGGAGATTATTCATTTGTTGGATGCACTGTAGCTCCGGGCTTTGATTTCCGAGACTTTGAACTGGCAAAGGAATCTGAATTAAATAATCAGTACTCAAACCATCAAGAACTCCTCGAAAGACTTTGCCGTCAGTAAAAAATCTTTAATTTACATTGTAATTTGAGTTTAATTTAATCTATGAGAATTCTAGTATTTATTCTGGCAGCGCTTATACTTCCAAACAATCTTTTTGGTCAAAAAATAATCCCAAGGGCAAAAAACATATTGATTATTTATTCTGATGATCATAGTTATCATGCTCTAGGCACTGCCGGGAACAAGGAGATTTCAACACCCAACCTTGATAAACTGGCAAAATCCGGATTAATGTTTACCCAGGCCCATGTGATGGGTGGCCACCAAGGGGCAGTTTGTATTCCAAGCAGGGTAATGTTGCTTACCGGCCGTTATGTTAACAGATTACCCGGTGATGGAAGTACCATTCCCGATAGTATTGTAAGTCTGCCGGAAGTATTACGAAAACAGGGCTACAATACCTACCATACCGGCAAATGGCATAGTGATAAGTCATCACATAGCCGAATGTTCAGTACAGGTGGTGATATATTTTTTGGTGGAATGCATTTCCCGAAATTCGGCGGACAAGAACATCCAACAGTATACCTTTATGACAGCACCGGTGTTTACGCTGAAAATCGAAAGCGGATCAGTGATACTTTCAGCACAACACTTTATGCAAATAATGCCATCCAATTTTTGAGCAGTGCAACAGCGAAGACAAAACCATTTTTCTGTTATGTGGCCTTCACTTCGCCACATGATCCAAGAACTCCTCCTGAGAGATTTTCAACAATGTATGATCCCTCAAAAATACCATTACCGGCAAATTTTCTGGTAAAGCATCCATTTGACAATGGCGACCTTAATGTGAGAGATGAACAACTGCTGCCTGTCCCGCGTGATCCGGAGGCTATCAAAAGAGATATTGCACTTTATTATGGAATGGTGAGTGAAATGGATGTACAGGTTGGAAGGATCTTAGAAACATTGGAGAAGAGCGGACTCAAGGAAAACACGTTGATTGTTTTTGCCGGTGATAA
>JBDNGV010000554.1:0-1805 GCA_041689125.1 Daejeonella sp. | reverse complement strand
GCGCATTTCGCACCGGCAATGATGGCATTAGAGCATGGCTTTCATGTGGTGATTGATAAACCAATCACATTTACACTGGAAGAAGCTAAACTGCTAAAGAAAAAGACTGAAGAAACCGGACTCAGCTTACTGCTGACCCATACCTATGCAGGTTATCCCATGGTTAAACAGGCCAGAGAAATGGTCAAAGCAGGTGACCTCGGCAAGATCAGAAAAATTATTGTAGAATACCCTCAGGGATGGTTAAGCAGATTATCTGAAAAGGATGGAAATCCTCAGGCTGCATGGCGAACAGACCCCGCAAGATCAGGAAAAAGCGGATGCATGGGTGATATTGGAACCCATGCTGCACATCTAGCTGAATATATTAGCGGATTAAAGATTTCCAAATTATGTGCAGACCTCAGCATTGTAGTTGATGGAAGAGCCTTAGACGATGATGGTAATGTGCTTCTCAAATTTGATAATGGTGCCAATGGGGTGCTTATTGCCTCTCAAATCGCAGCGGGAGAGGAAAATGCGCTCAGAATCAGAGTATATGGCGAAAAAGGTGGACTCGAATGGGCACAACAGGAACCGAATACCTTAATTCTGAAATGGCTGGATACCCCGGTTCAAATTTTAAGAACAGGTGGGCACAATCTTTCAAACTATGCTGCATTCAACAGTCGTACACCAGCAGGTCATCCCGAAGGATATCTTGAAGCATTTGCTAATCTATACCGGAATTTTGCTTTATGCCTTTCAGCAAAAATTGAAGGGGTAAAAGCAGCTCCCGAAGCTTATGACTACCCTTCAGTTGATGAAGGCATACGGGGTATGGCTTTTATCAATAATGTGGTGAAAAGCAGTTTGAGTAATGAAAAATGGACAAATTTTGAAGTTTAAAAATAAATTATGACTACGATTAAAGGACCCGCAATATTTCTTGCACAATTTTTAGGTGATACTGCACCATTTAACAGCCTGGAATCAATATGTAAATGGGCAAAAAGCCTTGGATTCGAAGGTGTACAAATCCCAACATGGGATCCGCGTTGTATAGACCTTCAAAAAGCGGCAGAGAGCAAAACCTATGCCGATGAAATCAAAGGGATGGTTAATTCATGTGGTATGGAGATCACTGAGTTATCAACCCACTTGCAGGGTCAGTTGGTCGCTGTGAATCCGGCTTATGATCTTCTTTTCGATGGATTCGCTCCTGCCAGTGTGCATAATAATCCTAAAGCCCGTACCGAATGGGCCGTACAGCAATTAAAATATGCGGCAATTGCTTCAAAACATATGGGTATCACTGCCCACGCAACTTTTAGCGGATCATTATTGTGGCATACCTGGCATCCATGGCCACAAAGGCCTGCTGGACTCGTTGATGCAGGATTTAAAGAACTTGCCAAGCGATGGTTACCAATCTTGGATCATTTTGACCAACATGGTGTGGATGTTTGCTATGAGATTCATCCTGGCGAAGATCTGTTTGATGGGGTAACCTATGAAATGTTCTTAGAAAAAGTAAACAACCATTCCAGAGCATGTATTCTATATGATCCCTCTCATTTTGTATTACAATGTCTCGATTATGTTCAATATATCGACCATTATCATGAGCGCATCAAAGCATTCCATGTGAAAGATGCTGAATTCAATTCAACAGGAAAGCAGGGCACCTTTGGAGGATACCAGAATTGGGCAGACAGGGCGGGCAGATACCGTTCTCCGGGCGATGGGCAGGTTGATTTCAAACGAATCTTCAGTAAACTTACCCAATACGACTTTAAAGGTTGGGCAGTAATGGAATGGGAATG
>JBDNGV010000553.1:0-4027 GCA_041689125.1 Daejeonella sp. | reverse complement strand
TCCGCTGGGCAGATACAGAAAATGTGGCTAACAAAAAAACCGATATAACTATGCCTCCTTTTATCATATCATCATATTCCAGTGTGACCATAACCGCCTGTTCCTCGAACAGTTTCACTTAATATTTCAACTTCTTCCCAATTAACCTGCTCATGTCTTGAAATAATGATCTGAGCTATGCGCTCACCATCATTAATTTCGAAATCAGTATCTGAAAAATTGATTAGCAGAATTTTTATTTCTCCCCTGTAATCGGCATCAATCGTTCCCGGAGAATTCAGGATACTGATACCATGCTTCAATGCAAGCCCGCTTCTGGGTCTTATTTGCGCCTCAAACCCCTTTGGCAATTCTATAAACAAACCGCTCGGAACCAATTTTCTCTCCATCGGCTTTAAAATTATACTTTCCGAAAGATTGGCTCTGAGATCCATCCCTGCAGATGCGGCAGTTTCGTAAGCCGGTAATTGATGAGATGATCTGTTTATAATGCGGATTTTCATTAGTATATAATTGTTTTTTAATGGCCATGAAGCTTGCATGAGCTTATATTCATTTTGTTTTGCCCCAAAGGGGTTCTTTCAGAATGGGTGGTAAGCTCATGCAGGTTTCATTTTGCACCTAAGATTAATTTAATTTCCTTTCTTTCAAGAAAGAAGATCGTAACTGTAAATATAAGAAACAAGGCATTTCCGATTATCAGATTACGCTCAAATACTACAAATGCTACAAAAACAATACAAATGGATGCCAAAAGGTAGATTATATTCTTTTTCAGTTTATATGGGATAGGATAATTTCGTTGGCCCCAGAAATAGGAAAGAACCATCATTACCGTATACGCTGTGAGTGAAATCCATGCAGAAGCTAAATAGCTGTACTTCGGGATAAAAATTATATTGAGTATGATCGTTAAAATTGCCCCAATTCCCGAGATATATAATCCATAGCGAGTTTGGTCAGATAATTTATACCAGATTGATAAATTGATATAGATCCCAAGACTCACATAACCGAACAATAAAATGGGAACTACCCTCAAGCCCGACCAGTACAGGGCTTGCTCTGCGGCATCCTTGCCTTTGATAAAATACTTCAGCAACTCGATATTTACCACTAGCAACACAAAAATTAAGGAAACGGCAATCACAAAGTAATTCATTATCCTAGCATAGGTTTCGCTAGAGTTCTTATTCTTAGCATGACTAAAAAAGAAAGGCTCAGCTCCCAGACGAAAAGCATTAATAAAGATGCTCAGAAACACTGCAATCTTACAGCAAGCTGCATAAATCCCTACTTCCTGCTCAGATATCCCGGGAGGTAAAAGTTGCCCCAGAAATATCTTATCTATATTCTCATTAATAATGAAGGAAATATTAGCGATCAGGACCGGCAAGCTGTATAGGAACATTTCCCTCACTAATACAAAATCATAAGTAAATGTTAATTTAAGAAGCTCCGGTAAAAGGAGTATTAGTGTGAGTAGACTTGCAATTAGGTTGGAAATAAAAACATAGCCAACCCACCCTTCCCTGTACCAGCCAACTAAATATTCTGCACCAAACCAGGCCTCCTTTATGATTATAGGGAATACAAATATGAAGATCAGGTTAAAGCCGATAAAGGTTAATATATTGACAAACTTAATGAGGCTATAGCGTACGGGACGGCCATCTGCCCTCACCTTTGCAAATGGAATAACTGCCAATGCATCAGCTACAAGGATATATATGAAATATTTGATGTAAAGGGCATAATCTGGATCGTAAACACCACCTTTCTGCATCCATGCAGCTATATCATCAACAAAAAGGATGGTAAAAAGAAGGAATATCAGTGCCATCATCAAGACAGTAAAAAAAGTATTGTTATATACTTTCTGCTTGTCATTCTCATATTTATTAAGGTATCTGAAATAGGTAGTTTCCATTCCAAATGCCAGTAAAGCGTTGAGCATTGAAGCCCAGCTGTACATCAACGAAAATATTCCGTAAACTCTTGGAGAATAAAGACCTACATAAATAGGAGTTAGAAAAAAATTAAGGAAGCGGGTAATTACAGTACTTATCCCGTAAATAGCAGTCTGACCGGCAAATTTTTTAATTGCTGACAATGAGAGATAAGATTAGATGTTATAAATTATCTTTTAACTACTTCAAAATTAACATAGTTTTTTAATTCAGCTTCGCTTACTGATACATTTTCGACAACTGCCCTATCTGAACCCTTATGACAGAATTCAAGAAATAGTTCTAAAGAAAAATCATCGCCTTCCGCTTCTATAAAAACGCTACCGTCCGGAAGATTACGGGCAGTCCCTTTGATACCAAGCTGATCAGCAACAGCCTTACTTGTTGACCTAAAAAATACGCCTTGAACCTTGCCAATGATACTAATATCTAGATGTTTCATAAATTATTCTCCTACAAATTCAAGTTTGCAATGCGTTCCTTTTCCTTAATAAATTCCTCCCATATCTCATTCAGAATCTGTGCGGCCGGCTTTATTTCATGAATATAGGAAGCAACCTGCCCAATTTCAAGCTCCCCTTGATTCATATCTCCTTCAAACATTCCCAGTTTCGCGCGGCCTCTACCCAATAATTCCATCAATTTTGCCCGACTAGCACCTTCAGACTCTGCCTGTTCTACTGATCTGTAGAAATCATTTTTTAGCAGGCGGACCGGCATCAGTGATTTCATACTCAGTTTGGTATCCCCTTCTTCTGCCTTAACAATTGCTTCCTTGAAATTAATGTGAGCAGAAGATTCAAGCGATGCTGCAAACAGAGAACCCACCTGCACCCCTTCTGCGCCAAGGGCAAATGCAGCGAGCATAGATTTTCCGCTACCAATACCACCAGCAGCTATAACCGGTACCGATACTGCCTCACAGATTTCCTGAACCAGACATAAGGTAGTGGTTTCCTCCCGCCCGTTATGCCCTCCGGCTTCAAAACCTTCGGCAACAATCGCATCCACCCCGCTCACCTCAGCCTTTAATGCAAATTTCTTATTGGCAATTACATGTACAACCTTGATATTATTATCTTTTAAAAAGGGAGTCCAAAGTGATGGATTGCCAGCCGAACTGAATACGATCTTAACTTTTTCGTCGACGATTATTTTCATAATCTTCTCAATATCAGGATATAATAAAGGCACATTGACTCCAAAAGGCTTAGAAGTGGCAAGCCTGCATTTCTGAATATGCTCCCGCAATACCTCCGGATACATGGAACCTGCACCAATCAAACCAAGTCCGCCGGCATTGGAAACCGCCGAAGCCAGACGCCAGCCACTACACCAAACCATCCCAGCCTGAATGATAGGATATTCAATATTGAATAATTTCTTGATGGTATTCATTTCAATTAAATCTTTAGCTTAAATCAAGGTCTTTAAAATTGTTCTAAATGAGCTTTTTAATTGTTGAATATTCTGTCAATTCAGCCCCCTTCACATTTTCGATCAAGTTTAATCCCGGAGATTTCCCCACTTCAATTGAACCAAAACGATCATCAATGCCTAAAAATTCAGCACCATTGAGTGTAGCCCAGCGAATTGTTTTGGCCAATGGAAGTTCAGAAAAACACTTACTTATAGCCTTTAACTCAGATAGAACGCAAAGCTTATCGTTTGAAGCCAGACTGTCAGTCCCGATAGTAATCTTAAGATCATCCTGAAGAAAGTGATTGATATCCGGAATTCTACCTTCGATATACAGGTTGGCATTTGGACAAAAACACCAATTAATACCCTTGCCGGAGGCTGATACACTGGCAATATCCTCCGAGCTTGTATAAGTATTATGAACCAACAGCGTCTTTTGATTTGCAGAAAGTAATGGCAAAATAGATTGAATAGAACTTTTATACCGGGGCTTTAAAAAGTTAATATCCAGATTGATCATCTTATAAAAATCAGGAAATCCCCCGCTTTTATTCATGAAAAAATCGGTTTCGGCCTGGCTCTCCTGATTGTGCATACTGCATAAATTTTCATGTCTTTCCGAATAATCACGAAGT
>JBDNGV010000552.1:0-3870 GCA_041689125.1 Daejeonella sp. | reverse complement strand
TTAGATAAAGCATCTTCCTTCTTTTGGCGTTCAATTTCAACAACTTCCGGCTTCGCATTTTGCATGAAACGTTCATTCGACAATTTTGCTTCTACAGCACCTAAAAATCCATTGAGGTATTCAATTTCCTTCTCAATTCTTAGCTTCTCAACATCCGGATCAATACTATTTTCAAGAGGCACAAAGAATTCGTCCTTTCCGGCCATAAATGTACCGGCTCCGGATACCGGCGCTTTCACAAATTCAGATTCACTGATATTTGCGAGTCTGGAAATAATATTAAAATAATCCTGATAGCTGATCTCCGAATTAACTTTGATTTTTAGGCTCAATGCCTCCTTCGGAGAAATTTGCTTGGTATTTCTAATATTTCTAATCTCTGAAATCACCTGTTTCACGATATCAATATCTTGGACCAGTTTTGCATCAATCTTACCCGCTACCGGATAAGCTGCAACAATACAACACTCCATTTCTCCTCGTAGAGCAAACAGATCATCATGCCATAATTCTTCAGTAAGGAATGGCATTAAAGGGTGTAGCAATTTTAAAATTCGTTCAAAATATTCGACAGTAATCCGGTAGGTCTCCTGATCTATTGGCTGCTGATAAGCAGGCTTGATCATTTCCAAATACCATGCACAGAAATCATCCCAAACCAGTTTGTATATCCCCATTAAAGCCTCAGAAAGTCGATATTGCTTATAATTGTCTTCAATTTCTGTCAGTGATTGATTAAAGGCAGAATCAAACCAATTAATCGCTTGCTGATTGGTATTGCTTAGTGTTGGATCAACTTCCCAGCCTTTAACTAGCCTGAATGCATTCCATATTTTATTCGCAAAATTTCTGCCCTGTTCGCAATAGCTTTCATCAAACATCAGATCATTCCCGGCAGGTGAACATAAAAGCATTCCTACTCTTACCCCATCAGCTCCATACTTTTCAATCAATTCGATCGGATCAGGAGAGTTACCCAATGATTTAGACATTTTTCTTCCCTGTTTATCACGTACGATCCCGGTTAAGTAAACATTTCTGAAGGGTACCTCACCCCGAAATTCATGTCCGGCCATAATCATCCTTGCAACCCAGAAAAAGAGAATTTCCGGAGCTGTAACTAAATCATTGGTGGGATAATAATAATTGATATCTGCATTCTCAGGATCCTTAAATCCGTCAAAAACAGAGATCGGCCAAAGCCATGATGAAAACCAAGTGTCTACTACATCTTCGTCTTGCCTTAGTTGAGTGGCATCGGAACCCGGATACAATTTTCCAAACTCACTGATGGCTTGCTCTTTGGTTTTCGCAACTACCCACTCTCCTTTTGTATTATACCATGCCGGAATTTGCTGTCCCCACCACAATTGCCTGCTAATGCACCAGTCCTTTACATTCTCCATCCAGTGTTTATAGGTATTGATAAACTTTTCTGGAATCAATTTTATCTCTCCATTTAAAACATAATCAAGCGCCGGACCCGACATTTCAGACATTTTACAAAACCATTGCATAGAAAGCTTAGGTTCAATGGCAGCATCCGTACGTTCAGAAAAACCAATCTGAGATTTGTAATCTTCAACCTTTTCCAGATTACCGGATTCTTCAAGCATCAAATAAACCTTTTTCCTGGCAATAAAACGATCTTCACCTATCAGAATCTGAGCATTCTCATTTAATGTACCATCATCATTCAGAATATCGATTACCGGAAGTTTATGCCTTAAGCCCAGTTCATAATCATTCAAATCATGGGCAGGGGTAACTTTAAGACAACCTGTACCAAACTCCATATCAACATAATCATCCTGAATCACAGGTATTTCCCTGTTAATCAATGGAATGAATACCCGCTTTCCTTTAAGAAATTCAAACCTTGGATCATTGGGATTGATACATATCGCCGTATCAGCCATAATGGTCTCGGGTCGGGTAGTTGCCACAACCAGATGGTCGGGATGAGCCTTGTCAGGATCTATGATTGAATACCGGATATAGTATAATTTCTGATTTACTTCTTTACGAATCACCTCCTCATCCGAAACAGCGGTCTGCCCTTTCGGATCCCAGTTCACCATACGTATTCCTCTGTAGATCCAGCCCTTTTTATAGAGATGAATGAAGGTATCTATTACAGCCTCAGAAAGATCTTCCTCCATGGTAAAGCGGGTTCTGTCCCAATCGCAGGAAGCACCCAGCTTTTCAAGTTGTTTAAGGATAATACCACCATATTTATCCTTCCAGTCATAAGCATAGTTCAGAAATTCCTCTCTACTAACGTCCTTCTTCTCAATTCCCTTCTCCCTGAGCATAGCAACTACTTTTGCCTCAGTTGCAATCGATGCATGGTCGGTTCCAGGTACCCAGCAGGCATTCTTTCCCTGCATTCGGGCTCTGCGTATAAGTACATCTTGAATTGTATTATTGAGCATATGTCCCATATGCAATACCCCGGTCACATTTGGTGGTGGTATCACAATAGTATAGGGTTCTCTTTCGTCAGGTACAGAGCGGAAGAACTTTTTATCAAGCCAATATTTATACCATTTATCCTCAGTTTCTCTGGGATTATATGTCTTCGGAATACTCATTTAATAAAGCGGAAAATTAACGGACAAAAATACGTTTTTGAGAGGTATTAATGAAACATCCGAGCTCTGAATTTTAATCAAAAGCCGTTATAAAATGTAAAATATACCCAAAAGCTCCATTTTTATTTAGCAATAATGATTAATAAAACAATATTATTATCATTTAGGTGTTAATGTATGAACCAATTAGTTAAGCCATGAAATTCCTCTTCTGGTCCAAAATTTCATATTTCCTACTCAATCACCTTAAATTGGCCCGTATACTTTCGTGGTTTAATAAATAGCCTGCATTATTATTATTTCTTTTAATCCTGATATCTTTTACTTTTACATTCTGTTTTACTAACCAAAAAATCATGAATAAGAATTACATTAAACTATTGCTCTTCGGGGCCATTTCTACCCTGTCATTACAAGTTTCTGCGCAGCATGATTCAAAACCGGTTAAAAAGGTATCATACATCGACAAATCAGGTATGGATATCAGTAAAAAACCTGGCGATGACTTTTACCAATATGCCAGCGGTACTTGGATAAAAAACAATCCAGTACCAGCAAAAGAAACTAGATGGGGAAGTTTTAACCTGCTTCGCGACTTTAATATCAATGCAGTTAAAACCATTCTTGCTGAAGCTTCGAGTAATAAAAGTGCGGCGCCCGGCTCAGTTGAAAAGCGAGTCGGCGATTTCTACGCTGCCGGAATGGATAGTGTGACTATTGAAAAACTGGGATTTAGCCCAATCAAAAATGACCTTGAAAAAGTAGCGCAACTTTCAAATCTAAAACGTCTGATCAACCATGCTGCTGAAATGAGAACATCCGGAGTTGGCTCTCCATTTTTTGGATTTTTCGTCGGGCAGGACAGGAAATATGTTAAAAATATTGTCCCTCAACTTTCTCAGGGTGGAACAACTCTCCCAGATCGCGACTATTACCTTAAAAGTGATCCTAGAAGTCTGCAGATTCAAGAATCATATAAAAAATACGTAAGCAAACTTTTCACTCTAACTGGTTCTACTCAGGCTGAAGCTGAAAAAAATGCAAGTATCATTTTCAACATTGAGAAGATTCTTGCTGCCGCTCAAATGAGCAGAGTTGAAATGCGCGATCCATACAAAACCTATAATAAGTTTGTAATAGCAGACCTAAGCAAAACCACGTCTAATCTTAACTGGGCAACCTTAATACCATTAATGAAGGTTAACGGACAAGATACTGTATTGGTTAACTCACCAAAATTCTTTACTGAACTGAATGCTTTGTTAAGCTCTGCACC
>JBDNGV010000551.1:0-3614 GCA_041689125.1 Daejeonella sp. | reverse complement strand
TGGCAAAAAAGGCGATAAGTATATTTTCGGTTTGCCCGGTAATCCCGCATCAGTATTAACCTGCTTTTATGAATATGTCTATCCGGCAATCGCACTGTTAAGTAAACAGGAGAAAGACTTAATTAAGATGAAGGCAATTCTAGAAACAGATATAAAAAAAACTGCAGGTCTTACCCATTTTCTGAAAGCATATTTTGACGGGAAAACAGTAAAAGACTTAAAAGCACAGGAATCATTCAGACTCAGCACATTTGCAAAAGCCAACTGTCTTATCAAACTCGAAGTGGATCGTACGGAATACAAGGCCGGAGAGGAAGTAGAAATTCATATTTTACCCTCATTTTGATAGAATGGAAAATATCTACATCTTTTACATTTTATTATTTATTGTTGCCTTCCTCTACTCCTCAGTTGGCCATGGAGGCGCCAGCGGATATCTGGCTCTAATGGCAATCTATGCCATTTCACCAGAAGTAATGAAGCCAACAGCACTGGTACTTAACCTATTTGTTTCTCTAACCTCCTTTTACCAGTTTTATCGTGGGAAACATTTTAAATGGAACATATTTCTTCCCCTAGCAATTGCATCAATACCCATGGCCTTTGTCGGAGGATTGATCAGCATTGAGGCTGATTTTTATAAGAAAATTTTAGGATTCCTTTTAGTCATTCCGGTAATCCGATTCCTTTTCTTCGCCAATTTCCAAATAGAAGAAATCAGTAAGAATAGTCTTTTACTTTCAATCTTGATCGGTTCATCTATTGGATTTTTATCCGGATTGATTGGAATTGGAGGGGGGATCATACTCTCACCGGTCTTACTCCTACTGAAATGGAGTGATCAGAAGCAAACAGCTGCGATAAGTGCTTTATTTATATTTGTCAATTCCTTTTCTGGTCTTTCAGGCCATCTGAGTAAAGGCATTCAGTTTAGTCCGGATATGATCAGCTACGTAGCCATTGCTTTTGCAGGAGGTTTATGCGGTTCTTATATGGGTTCATTAAAGTTCAACCAGAATATTTTAAAAAATACACTGGCTATTGTACTGCTTCTGGCTGGAATAAAGCTTATTTTTACTTAAATAATTACGAATAATATGCAGGTACATCTTACTTTATTCGGGCAACTCGCAGATATCACCGGTAAAACAGAAATGATCCTTCATGATATCCCAGACACAGAAACGCTGATTAAAACATTGCATGAAATGTATCCTCTTCTGGTAAATGCAAAATATGCCATTGCATTAAATAAAAAAGTCATAAAAGAGAATACCATTCTTATCGGAGACAATAATATCGCATTATTACCACCTTTTTCGGGAGGTTGAACATGAGCAATCCGACAAAAAACGATAGATATCAGCGCCAAATATCCCTGAAAGAGCTTGGCAAAATTGGCCAGCAAAAGTTAAAAAATGCTAAGGTAATAGTCATAGGTACAGGCGGTTTGGGTTGTCCCGCTCTCCTCTATCTTGCAGGTGCAGGTGTTGGAAGAATTGGCATTGTAGATTTTGATATTGTTTCACTGAGCAATCTACACCGGCAGGTTTTATTCTCTGTGAATGATATTGGTCTTTCAAAAGCTTTGCGAGCCGCAGATGTTCTGGAGCAGATTAATCCGGATATTGAAATTATTGTATTCAACGAAAAACTCAGTAATGCCAATGCTCTGGAAATTATTAAAGGCTTCGACATCGTTCTGGATGGCACTGATAATTTCGCGAGCCGGTATATGATCAATGATGCTTGTGTAATCTTAAAGAAAACATTGGTATATGGCGCAATATCCCGTTTTGAGGGGCAGTTAGCTGTTTTCAATCATCCATCAGAGACAAATGCAGCCGTTAACTACCGCGACCTCTTCCCAGTGGCTCCTGCAGATGGAGAAGTCTTAAATTGTGAAGAAGCAGGTGTAATTGGAGTACTTCCCGGGATAATCGGAACCATGATGGCCAATGAAACTATAAAACTGATTACCGAAATTGGAAATGCCTTGATCAACCGTTTGCTCACCTATAATTCTCTCAATAATCACTTCTTTGAATTGGAATTAGTCGCAATTCCTGAAACCAGTAAAATGATCCCGGAAAGCGCCAATGCTTTTAAGACATTTAATTATGACTGGTTTTGTTCCGCTAACTCAGCTTTTGAACTTAAGCCGGAAGAATTCCGTCAAATGATGCAAGACAAAAATATCCAGTTTATCGATGTTAGAGAAGCAGGAGAAGCACCTCAGGTAAATGATTTTGTGCATATCAATATTCCATTAAGCCATTTACAAGAGCAAATTCCTGAAATTAGTGCTGAAACAATCGTACTCTTCTGCCAGAGTGGAAAACGAAGTGCCGGAGCTGCAGAGATACTCTCAAAGCATTATGGTAAGTCCAGAAAAATATATAGTTTAAAAGATGGAATCGCCGATTGGCAGAAACCCAAATAGTACCACAATGTTAGAAAGAAAAGCTAAAAATATATTTGTTCAGGGTGCCATTCCGGCGGCATTCATTGCCCAAAGCATCCAAAAACACAGTACCCAGACAGCAATTGGTGGACACAGTATATTTCTGGGACAGGTGAGGGCAGATGAAACCGAAAATGGAAAGGTAAAAGCCATCAATTTTACTGCTTTTGAAGAAATGGCTATCGAAAAAATGCATTTAATCAGGGAGGATATTTTCGCCAAATACCCATTAACATGTATGCATGTACATCACAGTCTTGCAGAGGTTGTAGCCGGCGAAATTTGCTTATTTGTATTCACTTCATCGGCACACAGAAAAGCCGCAATGGATGCTTGCAATGAAACCGTGGAAAGACTGAAGGCTGAACTTCCGGTTTGGGGCAGGGAGATTATGGAAGATGATTCTCATCAATGGAAAGTAAATAAATAAATATGCAATCCACAGCCTCGACCCCACAGGAATATTTCGATTCCCTTCCGGAAGACCGGAAAAAAGGAATGAATCAGTTAAGAAAGGTCATTCTTGATAATCTGCCCGAAGGCCTATCTGAAGAAATGAGTTATGGAATGATTGGTTATGTTCTTCCACATTCAATTTATCCTGCAGGTTACCATTGTAATCCTACCTTACCTCTTCCTTTTATGAGTCTGGCTTCCCAGAAAAATTTCATTGCGTTTTACCACATGGGGCTTTATGCTGATGAAAAAACAATGGACTGGTTCGTGGAAGAATATCCCAAACACACAATCGCTAAAAAAGATATGGGCAAAAGCTGCCTAAGATTTAAAAATTCGGAGTAAATACTCTTTGAGCTGATTGGGCAATTAGTTAAAAGAATTAGTGTAAAAGAATGGATTGAGATTTATGAGACAAAAATTAAGAAATAAATTTTTAGTTGAAATAATCTTAACTCTTTGTTAGTTGTCTGTTAACTATTATCTGTTGTCATACTAATTAATTGTAAAGTAGATTTTAATGGTTAATATATTGTCAACAGTAAATTTTCCATTCTCAATTTTCCATTCTCAATTTTCAACTGTCAACTGTCAATCATTGTTGTCCGGGTAAAATAAGAAATATACAAAATATCTCAATTTTGGGATCTCAATCGGATGTTTTAGTTAAATTAATAATAAGAGCCCCCCCCTT
>JBDNGV010000550.1:0-1272 GCA_041689125.1 Daejeonella sp. | reverse complement strand
TTAAGGATCAATATGCAGTACATTTTATTACCTGTTCTGTTGTTGAATGGATAGATGTTTTTACTCGAAAAATATATGCCGATATTTTAGTTAAGAAGTGGTTGATTGATATTGTTTTCTTATGATTGAGGAGTCCGAAGATGAGGAGTCCGAAGACTCCTCTTCATTTGATAATCCGTAGAGACGCTTCGCTTAACTCTACGGACAGAGCGGCCCGCTGCTTTTAATATCTCCTGAAATAGGCTGATGGTGCTCGAGACGATAATAACCAGACGCCTGGACAGCTTATCCTGCCGGCTGTCCGGTAAAAATCCCCGATACCGTTTATACAAAGAATAATAGATCTGTTCAAAGGTCTTATAGCTCCGGCGCATGTTGGCGTCTGATAAGGTACTTCTAGCTGGCAGATGAGCTATACCTAAAGTTTGAAGTCTTCCCTTACAAGCTCCCATAACGCTTACAACCTCTCTAAGCGAGGTGCAGTGCTGATAACAGCAGTAAAGCATCGTGATCAAATGATGATAGGTATCAAATTTCTTGCAATAGCGATCACTCTGATGGGTAGAACACGCTCGAGAGATGATTGATCTCGGAATTAATTTTATGAGCTAAGAAAAGATCGGCTGTCCGGTAAAAAAGTACTTTTGTTCATGGTTATTTTAAGTGTCGTAACTCAAAGCTAACCAGATCATGGGAGGAATTCGTTCCTCCCTATTTTTTTTAGGTATAGGCGTTTAGATAACAATTTTAATTGATTGACAATAAACGTTTTGGTTCATTGTTAACCATCCTTTTTATGAGCAAGTCGAAGATTGACCCCATATTTTGCCTTCTATTGCATCTGAAATGATATTCATTTAGATACCCTTGCATCCGTTCTTCACTACAATGATGATGAATTCCCCTAAGCCAACCTTTAATATTCATAATGTGAATATGTATGTCCTTAAAGTTTTTTCCATCATCGGAGGCTACTTGCTCTAATTTATTAAATTCAGTTTTCAGAGGTGAGTATCCAGTCCATTCATCAGAAATAATTTTAGCATCTTTAGATACGTACTTCTTTAAAAAGTTGCCTAATTCTTTCGAAGATGCGTTTGTTATAACTTCTGCATACCCCCTTCCAACACCTGAACCTAAAATTTCTAATGCCACAACTATTAATTTTTTGCACCCTTGCTTCTCCCTCGCATTTGTTCTTCCGGTCCACCTATCATAAACTCATTTACATGTACCAGGCCGTCAATAGGATATTAGAGACTGCTGGCCATT
>JBDNGV010000549.1:0-8396 GCA_041689125.1 Daejeonella sp. | reverse complement strand
GATCGAGATCGACAACAATCTGGTTGAAAACTTTATCAGGCCGTTGGCAATTGGAAGAAAAAATTATCTGTTTGCCGGCTCTCATCAGGCTGCAGAGATGACAGCGGCTATGACTCCTTTATGGCAAAGTGTAAGAAAAACGGAGTAAACGAGTTCGAGTGGCTGAAAGACGTTTTCCATAGGATCCAGTCCCACAAACAAAAAGGCCTATACCAGCTACTGTCCAACAACTGGGAGAAATACAGACCAAAGTCAACCGATAGCTAAAATCTGAATAAAATCCTACCATAAAACTAACGGGGTTTGTCGGAGGGATACTTATAAAGTAAGCGATTTAAATTTTCGGGTTAAATCTGTCAATGATTTTTCAATACCCATCCGCTCCAAAGAGGATGCTCCAACAAATCCGTGCACATCCGTTTTATCAAGTATTATGCGTACATCTTCTGGTGTATTGATAGGTCCTCCATGCGCAAGAAAAAATATATCAGGGTTTACTTCTCTTCAAGCTTCAATAATTTTTCGAGTCTGCCTGATGGCATCCTCCATAGTACAGGAAGCATCTACCACTCCTACTGAGCCTCCTGTGGTAGTTCCAACGTGCGAAATAATAGCATCTGCACCAGCTTCTGCCATCTGCCTGGCTTCCTCAGGTGTGGCTACGTAAACTATGGAGAATAAATCCATTTTCGTTGCGAGCCGAACCATTTCAACTTCTTTATCAAAACCCATTCCCGTTTCTTCAAGAACATTTCTAAAATGCCCGTCAACTATACAATGTGTAGGAAAATTATTAACCCCTGAAAAGCCCATTTCCTTCACCTTTAATAAATGATGCCACATTCTCCTACGGGGATCAGAGCCATACACACCACAAATCACAGGAATTTCTTCTACCACTGGCAATACTTCAAACTCTCCGATGTTCATTGCTTCAGCATTCGCGTCACCATAGGCCATCAAACCCGCAGTTGAACCATGACCAGCCATCCGAAAACGACCTGAATTATAGATAATAATTAAATCAGCGCCACCTTTCTCAATAAATTTAGCACTAATACCTGTACCTGCACCTGCAGCAATGATTGCCTTGTTTTGATTTAGGGTTGTCTGTAAGCGATCTCTTACTTCCTGCTTCGTATAGGGATTCCCTTTACCTGTCCATGGGTTTGCCATAATTATTCTTTAATATTTTTTATATTCTTATTTTATAATTCCATTTAGCTATTCATGCTGCTTTTCTATCATTTCTAACAATACTCTAACTGCCTTCCTAGAAAACTTTTCATCATTGATATGTTCGTCTACCTCAATAACATTTACTGTTGCTTTGACATTTTGTTTTATCGTATCGAACAAAATCTGGTTTATTTCGGGGCGATAAAACACATCACCTTCTGCATCTATTTGAGATATTCCTTTTGTTGGCAATAAAATCGTGACTGCCGCAGTGGAGCGATTTATTTTGTGTGCAAGTCTCTCTCCGAGTATTTTATTCTCTTCTTTATTGGTCCGCATTAAAGTCACATCCGGAGCCCAACTATAGAACTCCCGAGATTTGTATTGTTCAGGTACTGTATCTAATTGTGCAAAATTAACCATATCCAGACAGCCAGGCACCACTACTTGTGGGATCGATAACTCAGCAGCTGCATTCAACCGATCGGGGCCTGCACTGCAAATCCCTTCGCATAAATCATCCGCTAACTCAGTAGTGGTAATGTCTAAAACAGCGTCAAAACAACCTTCGCGAATTAATGACTCCATCGTCCTGCCTCCAACTCCATTAGCATGAAAAGCGAGTACTTCATAACCTTGTTTTCTCAATAATTCACTACACTTGTCAACACATGCTGATGTATTTCCAAACATACTAATCGCAATACTTCCAAGAGTAGCATTCTCGTCCGTATTCGTTACTTTTGCCATAGCACAAATCGCCGCTGCAGCTTGTCTTATTAAAAGTTTACTAATACTATTAAGTCCCGCCACATCAACAATCGAAGGCATTAAGGTTATATCCTTGCTTCCAATTTGACGGGATAAATCTTTAGCAGCTAACGTTGTTAAACAAAGTTTGGGTATACCTAAAGGTATTGCCTGCATGGCAGAAAGGGCAATATAAGTTCCTCCTCCTCCTCCCATTCCAATTGCCGCCTTTATTCTTCCTTCAATTATTAATTTAGCGACAATTTTTGCAGCTCCGGTCCCCATTATTTCTACCGCATATCCCCGGTCTGCCTCTCTCCTCAAATCTATTATTGAATGTCCTGCCTCCAATGCCACCAGATCTGATTCAAAATCAACCGGAAAGTTCTCAGTGGTACCCATGACCCCAGTATTGATTGTTATAACCCTTTCTCCTTGTGCTATAATACACTTGCGGAGAAAGGAAAAATCTTCGCTTTTAGTATCAAAACAGCCAAGCATTAAAATACATTTATTAGTTTCAAGCATACACTCTTTATAATTGAAGTTATTATCTAATTTTATTCGATAAAATCAATCCTCAACCACATTAATATCAAACACAATGACACGTTCAAGTTTTGGTACAATAAATTCTTTGACTTTTTCATGAATGGGATGTGGAAGATAGGCATCACGTGATTCTGGTGTGTCAAAAGTCATGACAAAACCATGAGTAAAATCTTCATTTAAACCTTCATCGCCATTATAGGAACCGTACTTCATATCCAATAGGCCAGAAACCTTACCCACCATATCCCTCATAGTGCGAAAGCAGGTCTCTATCTGTTCTTCGGTAATAGTTTCCTTGAATTTAAATACCCCAAAATGTCTAACCATCTTTAATATTTTTAAGGTGAAATAATTCACAAATCCTTTTTTACTTACTCTCTATGTCTTTCATTTCTCTCTACTTCAGTTTACGAATATAGGCGAGCAAATCAGCAACCTGATCGTCCGTATAATCCTCAATTAACTCTTTTGGCATAAACAAGCGACCACCCAAGGAGCCCTGACTTTTGATATCTCCAGCTTCAATAAAAACTTTACTGCCTCACAAAAATGAGATAGTATTACAGCAATTATCTTAAGGGGGATCTAAAAATTCATTTTCCCTTATAATTCAAAAAAATCGCAGAACCCTTTAAACGATTTTTTTTACATCGAACAGATTTTAACAATCAGTTTTTGAATTATCGCATCTAAAAATTCACTTTTTGTCAATATGCTATCTATCAGTTATTTAACTTGTAAAATATTTAAACGAACAACTTGCTATTACGGAATAAGTTGGAGGTTGAAATAATCAAGTTTATTTTACTCAATAAACTAAATAAAATTCCCATATATTCCTCTGTCCTCACCGCCCATAAGTATGTTAACACAATAGATATAATTTCAATATTCTGCCATAGGTAAAGCCTCATTTTTATCAAGCTCTACCGGTTTATAGCCTCCCTTTTTTGATTTAAAGTAGAATATCAAACCGAGGTAAAAGATCAGCATAATTACAGGAAACAAAGCAACGGTTCTGAGTGCATTCTTTTTTGCATCATTCTGAACATTATTAATAGTCTGAGCTGTTTCCGGAGGGGCATTAAGCAGCTTGTTTGCATCTATGGCCATATATGAACCGAACAGACCGCGTTTTTCTTCTGTGACATACGTTGAATGGAGCTCTGTATTATTACTCAGATCATAAAGAGCAAGATTTTGGTCGAGCTGCTTATCCTGAACGAACCCAAGTATTACTGCGCCAATTACCCCAACTCCCATCATACCTACCGCTCCTGTGAAATTTAGGGCAAGTGCCCCTCCTTTTGGAAATTGTTCTGAAACCACCCCAAGCATGGTAGGCCAAAAGTAGGTTTTTCCTAATGCATAAACTGTTGCAGCAATAATGATTACAAAACCAGACGAGTAGGAAAGAAAGAATAAACCTACAGCAGCAATACCTGAGCTTGCCGCAAGCAGCCCTACTGGAGAAAGTTTATGCACAATCGGGCCTGAATAAAACCTCAGTACTGCCATAATTATTGACGTATAGATTAATACCCATCCCCCCTGAAGGCCCATCTTTTGCATAGCAGGTGTCATTAAATCAGTTATCCAGCTATCTGTACCCAATTCTGTCGTAGCTAATGGGATCATAATTAAGAGGAGAAGAATAAAGAGCGGCCTCCCTAATGACTTGACATAATATCCGAAAATTCCTACAATAATCAGTGTGGCAATGATACTTATGGTATAAGACCATACAAAAAGGCTGCCTAATTGAAACATACTTAATGATACTATGATCAGGATACCGAGAATACCAACTTCTTTAAGCATTTCCAAATAGGAAACCCCGGCTTTCACACGTTCATTGACCGGGAAGGTGCGTTTTAAAATTACCCAGCCGTAAATAATTGCAGGTAGCATAATCAACCCGATTATGAATTCCCATGGAAAATTTTGATTGATCATCACAATTCCAAGTATTCCGCCTATAACCATTCCTACAGGCCAGGCAGCATGAAGAATATTTAACCATTTTGTTTTTTCTTTGGGATACATGGTAGCTACTACCGGATTAACTACAGCTTCTACTGCACCATTTCCTAATGCAAAAAGGAATGTGCCGGCAAAAAGCATCCAGTAACCACTTGCCATTATAGTAATAATGACTGATACTGCATGACAGATAAAGCCAAAGACCATAGATTTTTTATAGCCTATTTTGTCAATAATAAGACTAAAAAGAACGATGCTAATACCGAAAGGCCAAAATCCAACTCCGAAAATTTCCCCTTGCTGGGTTTTACTTAATCCGAATTGCATTCCCCAGGCGGCCATAATAAATGCCCGGAAAACAAATCCAAATGCGGAAGCTACAATTGCCATAAAACATCCCCAGAAAAGCAATTTTTTAGCTTTCTGATCAGCTTCCGCTATTTCATTATTATTAACTTTTGCTAAACTCATATCTATTGTGGTTGATTAATGGATTTATGAAATAATCCATATATAAATTCTTACTATGATTCAAATAACTTCTTATAGAACTGAAGCCCTTCTATCGCAAGCTCATCAGAACTATTAGCTAAGGGCCTCCAAATGCAGGCTGCTCTTGCAATCTCTTCTGATACCTCTCCAAAAGTTTCAATAACAATGGCTTTGTCATATCCAATATCGTTGAGCGCATCTTTAATTCCTATCCAGTCTACATTACCGGTTCCCGGTGTACCCCTGTCGCTTTCATTACCCTGAATATGACATAATAAATCCTTGCCAACTTTTCGTATCGTATCAGGTATATTTTTTTCTTCAATATTGCAATGGAACGTATCTAATTGTACTTTGATATTCGGATGGTCAACTTCTTTTACTAATGAAATAGCCTGATCTGCCGTATTCACCATATCCGTTTCGAACCTGTTTAACGGCTCAACACCGACAATAATTCCATGATCTTCCGCAATTTTGCTAGCCTTAATGAGGTTCTCAATACACCAGCCTCTTTCCCTTTTCTTTTGTTCGTCCGATATAAATCTGGTTTTTCCCACCGCAGAGTATACAGGCCCTCCAAAGATCGGGCTTCCCATGTTTTGTGCGATCTCAATGCATTCTGTAATATACTTGAGCCCTTTTGCGCGAATATGGGGATCAGAACTGGAAATATCCCGTTCAAGACCGAACGCGCCGCTGATAGTGACCTGCAGGCCAGTCTCTTGCACAATCTCTTTCAACCTTACCCAATTAATTAATTCTTCTCTTTCAACAGCAACTTCAATGATATCAAAGCCCATCTCTTTGATCTTGTAGACCAGGTCAAATGAATCAGATGTAAACGGTGATGCCCAAAGAAATGTACTTACTCCAAACTGCATAGCGATTGTTTAAAAAAGGATAAGGCTGTGATATATTTTAATTACAATTCAAAGTCAGGGATACTAACTCGTTTACCGTTGTTCATAGCTGATTCATGCGCACAGATTCCTGCGCAAGTATAGTTTGCTGCAACATCAGCATCAACTGCAGAGTTCCTGCCTTCAATAATAGCAGCTACAAACTCCTGTACTAGATGTGGATGTGAACCCCCATGACCTGCTCCCTGAAGAAAAGAAACGTGATTAGGATCATCTATTTTTTCTCTTCTTGTAAAATGAGCAATTTCTTCAATAAGCATCTTATCGGTATCCGGGACGTCTATCCTGTGAGCATTTTCTCCTCCATCAAAGATCACATGGCTTTCATCCTGTAATTGCTCCCATTCAAATGACATTTTAGTGCCGTAAACATCATAACTTTCTCTGTATTGCCTTACTACATCAAATAATGAGCGTGTTACTTCTGCAATTACATCCGAATTTTTTAAGGTAAAGGTAGCCGTTTCTACCGCGTAAGGAGATCCATATCTACTAGTGAGGTCATCACTTAATCTTCCAGAGCCGTGACAAACAACGGTTTCTGCTTTAGTGTTATTGATGCGTAAGAGTGGAGATATGGCATGAGTTCCATTCAGCATAGGAGGGAAGCCTTTCCAATATTCTCCCCAGCCGTCCATGCTCATGTCCTGAATATGCGAGCCTCTCACAAACTGTATCTTTCCAAGCTCACCGCTTTCTGCAAGTTTCAGACCGTAAAGAAACTCTCTTGTATATAATGCTGTTTCCATCATCATATACACTTTATTTGCTTTTCTTTTTGCTTCTACAATAGCCTTACAATCTGCTACTGTCATAGCCATAGGTATCGTACAGGCGGTATGCTTATTTGCTTTTAAAGATGCAAGGGTCATCTTTGCGTGCTCGGGTACCGGTGTGACGATATGTATCGCGTCTACATCACTTCTCCCTGGGATATCATCAAAATTTTCAAAACAGAGATCTTTGTCAAGATTGAATTTAGCGGCAAGCTCTGCCAGTGTATCTTTATTACGGGTACAAATACCTACTGCTTTAATATTTGGATGCTTCTGATAAATTGGAATAAATTCTTTTCCAAAACCCATACCTACAATAACTACGGTAATTTTTTTTTCGTTCATATTCTTTTGTATTCTAATCTGTTCGGCTAATGAATAATGCCTTTACTGAATTTAATTGTCTGGTTAGACTAAGCTCACCTTATTTACGAGCCGCCCATTTTACGGCATTGCGTAAAAGTGTTTGATAGTTAGGAATATTATGAGACTCCGCATCATGACCTAATGCTATTGCTGCTATTCTGGCTTTAGGATTTTTTATAATGAATACAGATGGATAAATCTTATCGGAACCGGCAACACTATTATTAGCCAGCACCTCAATACCTGGTCCTGCCGGATCGGGTATATAATAATATCGTTCATCTTTTAAGGTAAACTTTTGTTCTACTCCTTTTGTTACCGGGTGGTTTGGATTTATAATATCTACCTCAAAATTGCCGTAACGGTCATGTCCTCTGGATCCTCCGTTCACTAACTTAAGATTATATTCCGGCCAGTCCTTCCAATTATACCATAAAGCAGGGTGTAATAAAACAATTCCCTTGCCTGCTG
Source organism: Daejeonella sp. (assembly GCA_041689125.1). Taxonomy (GTDB): domain Bacteria; phylum Bacteroidota; class Bacteroidia; order Sphingobacteriales; family Sphingobacteriaceae; genus Daejeonella. The sequence goes on along the minus strand of JBDNGV010000549.1, from coordinate 904 downwards.
CAGCAAAATCAAAAATGGATTGACGTACGTTTAAATCTTTAATTGGCTGATTGTTGCTTAATAAGAGAACATCGGTCTGTTTCAGGTATTCTGCGATGGAATCTGTATTGCTGGTGTATGTAACGCTGCATAAGCCGTCATTGCTTAATGTTTTGGCATCGGTATCTTTATACCAGAGATCAAAATTATGTGAAGAACCTCCGCCTACAATTAATACCCGGATGCTTTTGGAGGAAGCCTTGCCTCTCGCTGATTTAACTGCGCAGGAGCTCATGGAAATACATACAAGTCCGAAAAATAGAAATGAACATATTCTTTGGAGAACGATAAGGGGTTTATTTAATTTCATATTATTAAGGATTAGTTTATGAGCTTTTAACATTCAAATTATAGTTGTATATCTTATTTAATTACTCTCATAATTCCATTCATTCCTCTCCAATGTCCGGGGAAAGTACAAACAAAAGGATAATCACCTGGTTCATTGGGCACAGTAAACGTTAATTGGAAACTTTCTTCCGGATTTAATAGCTTAATGGCATGCAGTACCTCCGGGATTTCAGGAGTGTAATTTTTCTCTGTCGCTTTTGGATCTCTTAACATCGCATCAGCTGCAGCGCCTACTTTTTGCAGGGTTCCTGGTTTTATGATGAGCAGATTATGCTGCATGCCATCTGGGTTTTCAAAATCAATCGTAACCACTTGTCCTACTTTTACAGTAAACAATTTATTGTCGTACTGCATCATATCGGGCACTGCTTTAATGCTGATAACAACCGACTTTAAAGAGGTTTGAGTAGTTATTGTCTGAACCGCTGTTTTCACTGGATCCTTCAACTCAATAGATGCATTCTGCATATCCCCTATTAATGCAAATGTTCCTCTTCCTCTTAATGCAAATGAT
>JBDNGV010000548.1:0-2984 GCA_041689125.1 Daejeonella sp. | reverse complement strand
TGTACACTGGGCGAATAGAATGTTGTAACTCTTGGTATCCTTTCCTGTAACAGCAAAAGTGCCGACTTGAAATGAACCTCTGATTCAAACCGTTGCTGCATAGGCCTGTTTAAAAGCAGATAAGAAAGAGAAAGTAAGCACATCCCTTGGTGATGGGCCATAAAGGATTGAACAACCACCCTTTTTTGTTTTCGTTGCAAGCGTGTTACTGTGTAATCTATTGCTTCATAAAACCCATACCGGCCCTCAAAGCCATCTTTTTTTAATACCTGAAGGTTTTCATAAGCCTCATTGGGAGCTACCATCAAAGCAAGTACAGTTGAATAAGGAGAGATAACAAGATCTTCTCCTAATCCCCGTTTAAATCCTAGTCCGGGAACTCCAAAGCTTTTGTATTGGTAATTTAAATTAGCATCCACCATATTATAACCAGACTCAGATAATCCCCACGGTATATTTCTTTTTCTTCCGTAATCAATTTGTTTTTGAACAACTGCTTTGTTGGTTTGATCAAGCAAAGTATTATTATATGTAGGCATTACCATTAATGGCATAAGGTATTCAAACATAGAACCACCCCAAGAAAGCAAAATAGGAGTGGCGCCAAAATGGGTAAGTTGCCTGCCTAAGGCAAACCAGCTTTCCTGTGGTAATTTTCCCTGTGCAATTGCTACAAAAGTGGTGAGCCTTGCTTCTGAAGCCAGCAGGTCATAGTAACTGTTATCCTTTCTACGGTCTTCTACACTATAACCAATAGATAATAAATTTTGTGAACGATCGAACAGAAAATCGTAATCAATATTGGCTAGGTTCATGCATTTTGATGCAAGTTGTTCAATTGTTAATACAAACTCTTTCGCCCGCCTTGCCGATTCAGTAATAGCCTGCCGGAATTTTGTGAGCCATTCCTTTTCTTCATTACTGTTATCACTTGCATAATAACTAACGATCTTTTGTAACAAGATATGATCTATTAATGCTATTTGCTTTAGTGTAGGAATAGCCGGTAAATGAGGAGTAAGATTATTAAATTTAGCAGGAATACTAGAAAATAATATCCATGGAGTTAGTGAATTAATACTTTTTATTTGCTCATTAATTTGTTGCAGAATTTTTTGTGCCCATATACCATCTTCCTGATCGGGAACAAAATCCAGCTCTGTCACTATCTTTGAGAAAGATGCTTCGAGCTGCTCTAGGTATTCTTTTATTTCATTTAATGTATTCATTACAGTAGGATAATTTTCTTCCAACTCTTTTTGAAATTTTATTAACTGCTCTTTTTCTTTACTGTATTCAATTAATATATTGATAGTATCAGATAGAACTTCAAAGAAATTTTTGTCTATAATTTTTTTTTCGGAGAGAGATAAAAGACCTTGCTTTAAAGTTATCAGGTGCCCTGCCATGTTCCCGCTATCTACAGTGGAAATATATTTCGGCAACAACGGAGCTAAGGAGATAGTATCATACCAATTGTATAAATGGCCACGGTATCTTTCCATGCGTTGCATGGTATCGATGGTATTGGTTGTACGTTCAATCAATTGTGATGCAGTTATATACCCAAAATCGTAAGCAGTGAGGCCTGATAATAATGAAAGCCCAATATTGGTTGGAGATGTTCTGTGAGCAATTCTTTCAACAGGGTTTTCTTGGTAATTATCAGGTGGTAACCAATTATCTTCTGCTGTTACAAACTTTTCAAAGAAACTCCATATTTTTCTGGCCAACATTCTCAGGTAAATCGTTTGCTCATGTGAAACATGTATCTTAACAACAGGTAATGGACGGCTTACAGCATAAGCGATCAAGGGGCCTGACATCCAAAAACTAAGGAATGGTAATGCAAAAAGAAGAGTGCCCTGATTGTAGATGGTTAAGTAAGTATATGTCAGGATGGCCAAAGAAGGCTGGAACCACATTGCACGATATGATTTTAAAATCGTAATTTTCTTATCCTGTCTACTGCTAAACAAATTCCATTCAAGTAATTTTTTATGAGAGATGAATACCCTCCAGAGTGTCCGGATAATTGCATCTGTATTTACATAAACCTCATGTGGTAAGAACGTAAGTTGAAGTAGCTGCTGAATTAAATTATTAAATGCAGACCTACCTGTATAAATAAGCTGTTGTATAAAAACTACTTCAGGAGGTTTTCTAAAGAGTTCCCAAATGAAAGTAACTACAGATGGCAAGAGGATAATAAGGGAAATTACTGATGTCCAAAACAAAGGCGAATCGGAAATTGTCCATCCAAATAAGAATAATAACAATAATGCTAATGGTATCAAGCTGCGCCTGATATTATCAAATATTTTCCATCTAGAAAATAAAGAGAGTGGATTTTTATGTGACTTTTTATCAACACTTGAAACATAAGGTAAAATCCACTTACCTATCTGCCAATCACCACGTATCCAGCGATGTCGCCGCTGCATATCTGTGTGATATCGCAACGGATACTCTTCATAAAGTTGTATATCAGTTATTAAACCTGATCTGGCATAACATCCTTCAAGCAAGTCATGGCTTAATATACGATTCTCAGGGAACCTATTCTTTAAAGCTAATTCAAATGCATCTATATCATAAATTCCTTTACCTATAAAAGAACCTTCCTGAAAAAGGTCTTGGTAAACATCTGATGTGGCTTTGGTATATGGATCGGTGCCAGGATCATTACCATGAAGGCGCGCGTATAATGAACTATCCTCGGCAGGTAAACTATTTGATACTCTCGGTTGAAGAATACTGTAGCCTTCAGTAACCCTTTTCTTTTTTTCATCGTAAACAGGATGGTTCAGTGGGTGCGCCATACATCCAATCATTTTCCAAGCAGTATCATGGGGAAGCTGTGTATCAGTGTCGAGTGTGATAATATATTTTATGCTGTTAAACACGGTGCTGTCTCCAATAATGTCGGAAAAATATTCCTTTCCTTCGCCACGCAGCAAGGCATTCAAATCACCAAGTTTACC
>JBDNGV010000547.1:0-1333 GCA_041689125.1 Daejeonella sp. | reverse complement strand
ATGCATTATGCAATATCCGTGCGGCTAAGGTGGAAGCCGGACAAAAAATTATGGTTTACGGAGCTACAGGCGCGATAGGCTCAGCAGCAGTACAACTTCTTAAATACTTCGATACCGAAGTTACAGCAGTTTGCAATACGCAGAACCTAGACCTTGTTCGTTCTTTAGGCGCTGATCATGTAATTGATTATATGCGGGAAGATTTTTCAAAGACTGGGCAGCAGTATGATTTCATCTTCGATGCAGTTGGAAAGAGCTCATTCGGTACCTGTAAAAAACTGCTGAAGAAAAACGGAGTATACATTTCTACCGAGTTAGGTAAAAACGGGCAAAATATCTGGTTGGCACTGTTCGGGTTAATGTCTTCGGGCAAAAAAGTCCTGTTCCCGCTTCCTTACATTCATAAAGATGATGTGATCTTTCTGAAGGAAATAGCTGAAAGAGGCAAATTCAAACCTCTTATCGACCGGATTTATAAATTAGACGAAATAATAGACGCCTATCGATACGTTGAAAGCCGGCAAAAGATTGGCAATGTGGTGCTAAGTGTTATCTCTGAAACTGAAAAATAATTTCCCGAATTATACTAACCCACTAAGAACGTTTAAAATAAATCCCTTCTGCGGTTTTACCCAGAATCCATACCTTATCTTCTTCGCTGAAGAATGGAATAATATCTTTCACAACCAGGTATTCAAAAAAGTTAGCAAAGAGCATGTGCTGAGGGCCAAACGTATCATAAATCCTTTTTAAATATGGCCAAACATCACGGTAAGGTGGTTTTTGTTTGGAAGGATTGTGCATGGATGTACGGATATACACATTTGGAAATTTCGCGAGATTACACAATGGAATTATTCCTTCCGAATCGGGTTTCGTAATATCCATCATTGCCAAATGGTCAATCACTATCTTAACACCTGGATAGCGCTGAGCCATATCTGCCACCTGCCCAATTTGCTGTGGTGCCAAGAAAATATTAAAAGTTGCTCCTATTTCTTCTGCTTTCTTCCACCAGGGGTAAGAACCCGGATCATTCATCCAGACCCTTTGCGGATCCTGAATCGGACTCAGGCGTAAACCGGTAAGGCCATCTTCTTTAACAAGCTTTTCTAGCCGCTCCGGATTTTTAGGATCATTGGGTGCAAACAAACGGTTTCCGAACAACAGGCCAAATCCGGCGAAACGATCGGGCCAGGTCTTTACACAATGGATTGTATAATCATTATTTCTACCGTAATAGCAAACATGTGAGATCACTGTTTTATCAATGCCATAGGTATTCATCTCTTCAATCAAATGCTCACCCGAATAATCTCGAGGAGGTTTGCTT
>JBDNGV010000546.1:0-1877 GCA_041689125.1 Daejeonella sp. | reverse complement strand
CGTACAAAGCCGCCAAAGCTTTTTTCTAAATAATCTGTAGCATAACCCTCATTGGCCCACTGATGCCCGTCGGCACTGAGTACCCCATTGCAATAAGTATTATCAAGCAGTACAAAGTTCTCTGCTAGAGCATGATGATTAGGTGTTACTTTTCTACCGAACTGTGTTAACGAACTATCTCCTTTTCCTTGTGGCAGATCACCAAATACCTGATCATAGGTGCGGTTCTCTTTGATGATATACAATACATGTTTAAATACAGATTTTTCACCCGGCCTTGTAGGCACAGGGACAATTCGCTCATTAACACGTTCCAGTTTAAGAGTCTGTGTGATTCTAGGCAGGCGCATAGTAGTAGCTGCTCTGATGGTATACGCTCTTAAATTTTCTGCGTCTGGTACCGAAATGAATGAAACAGAACCCCGGTGATCATGAGAGTTACGACCATTTTCGCGTAAACCCGACTGAGGGCTGCCATCTCCTTTGATATTAGCAACTATGAGTTCTTTTCCATCTTTTGATAAAATAATCGCGCCGGGATACCATCCGGTAGGGATAAGACCTTTAACCTTTCCCTTAACAAGGTCGATAACAGCAATATGATTATTTCCACCATTGGCAACAAATAAGGATTTTCCATCTTGACTTACTGAAACAGCATTTGGTGCACTTCCAAATGGGAGCTCGTCCATAGGCTTAGAGCTTAAGTCTTTGATAATAGCATTTGTCCTGGTATCAATTACTGATATCAAATCACTATTAGCATTGGCTATATAAATAGTTGTTTTATCAGGTGATATTACCATCCCGCTTGGATGTAAATGGACGTCAATTTCTTTGATAACTTTATTGCTGCTTAGATCTATCACGGAAACTGTACCTGACGATGCAATGCCTGTTTTAGGGTCGACTACGACATTTGAGCCTCCTGAAGGACCCGTTTTGTCACCAGATCGGGGCTGACGACCACCCCAATTGGAAACATAAGCCTTGTTTTCATGAATGAGTACTGTGTAAGGTGCGATTCCAACCTGGATTTGGGATTCAAGCTTTTTGGTCTTAAGATTAACAATTCCAAGCGTATTATTGCGGCTTAAAACCACATAAGCATATCCCTTTTGATCATCAATGCTTAATCCACCAGGATATGGGCCACTTTTATCATTTGCATCCGGACCCGGAAGTAAAATTTCATCATCCCAATTATAAACTCCATTTAATGATTTTGCAGAGCGTAAATATCCTTTGCTATCGGTTGTCCATACTTTTTGGTCATCAGAACTCCAGATAATACCAGTAAAGCTAAGTCCTCCTGTAGGTAATTTAAGGGTTTGAATAACTGTATGTTTTTCTGCATTCATAAAAACAATTGAAGTATTATTTTTAACAGCTAAAACGCTTCCTGAATTATTCAGAGCTAGGTCTAAAGGTCTGCCGGGAAAACTTATGGTCTCACCAGCCGGGTCAATTATTTGGGAAGTGGCAACAACTCGGGTATTATCCTCTTGTAGACCAACTACCGAATTGTTTTTAAATTGGTCTTTTGCCTTTTCAATTAATGTATTCAGATTCCATTCCTTGCTATTTACTCCGCAGCCGGATAGGCATAATAGGCAAAGAAAAGCTATTGTAAAAGTATAATTATGCCTGTTTGATTGAATTATCCTTAATAATCTATTGGGTTTTGACATAAATTCAAAAATCGATGTGAGTACAAACTTCATTGCTTTTGTTTTTAATAAATAAGCTAAATCCCCAATTATAATGTGCTATTCAATGTGATCTGTTTTCAGAATTGGATAGCAGTCCAACGATCAATTAAAATTAAACATTCCATGTTAAGTATGTTTTAATTTTTTATCCACTCCAATCTTTTG
>JBDNGV010000545.1:0-9955 GCA_041689125.1 Daejeonella sp. | reverse complement strand
AATAAACGCCCACCAGATAAAGGGATTACGCCATCCGCGTTGTTGCTCCCGTTGATCAAGAGGCAAAGAAAGGCTTTCCTTATTCCAGATCAGTCCTTCAAGCTCTACCTCCGGTTTTGCCTTGGTCAGCAGACTCACCGCTGCGCATAGAGCCATACAGCTCCAGAACACGATGCCCGTGCGATTGAAAAATGGCATTTCAGGAAAAACAAATTCCATGGCCAATGACAAGGGAATTGTCAAAAGGCCGGCTGTAAGGGCGCCTGCATGTGTAGTACGTTTCCAGAGTATTCCCAGTAGAAACATAGTGGCAATTCCGGGTGTAAATAAGCCATAGGCATTCATCAAGTATATGAATATGGGTTTTTCCGAGTACAGCGATAGAAGGCTGGTACAGACGATACCGAGTACAATGATCACTACTCCGGTCAATCTTCCGAAACGGACAGACTGAGTTTCAGTAGCTTTAGGTTTGAAGTAGGGCAAATAAACATCAATCGTCAGAATAGTGGTACACGAGTTGACGGCTCCCGAGAGATGAGACATGACCGCAGCAATTAATGCCGCCATCACTAGGCCAACCAAGCCAGCAGGAAGTAAGTTTTCAACCAACATCGCAAAGAGTAAATCAGGTTTATCAAGATTTGGGAATAACTTTGGTGCAACAAGCGCCGGAGCGATGATCAAGAGTGGGATAAGAAATTTAAGATAATCGGCAAAAATTACCCCCATTCGGGCATGCCATTCATTTTTCGCAGCTAATGTACGTTGAACAATGAACTGGTTTGTAGCATTATAAAATACGCTAATACATAACACGCCCCCCAGGTACATGGTCCATGGAAAATCCGGATCATTGGCAGGAAGCATGAGTTTCCAATCTTTGGATGTTTCCATTACAGCGGAAATTCCTCCGGCAGCATTGATCGTGGTAAAAGATAAAGCAATCATGCCTATAATGAGCACTCCAAGTTGCACCATCTCTGTCCAGATAACTGCCTTTAATCCTCCGGTGATGGTATAAATACCGGTAGTAATGGCGAGCACCAGCACACTGGTTACCATCGGAATACCCAACAGCGAATGCAAGGAAATGGCGCCGAGGTAAAGTACGGCGCTGATTTCTACAAAAATGTATGTAAATAGCACCAGGATTGAATAAGTTGTTCGCGCTGCACCACCAAACCGCTTTTGCAAAAACTCAGGCATGGTGTAGAAACCATTGCGAAGATAGAAGGGTAAAAAAATCCAGAGTAAAGCATTAAAACCTATGAGAATTGCACCCCATTCAATGACAACGGCCACAAAGCCCCTGCTGTAAGCAACTCCCATAACGCCAACCAAATGGTGGCTGCTGATATTAGCCGCGATGATACTTCCACCGATCATCCACCAAGGAAGCTTGTCACCTGCCAGGAAGTAATCTCTTTTGGTTAGAATAGCTTTACGGGATGCATACATGCCCAGTACCATAATTCCAATAATGTAAATTCCAAAGATAGCAGCATCTAGGGTGGTAAAATGTGAATTCATTTTAATGGAGTTAGGTAAGGTTATTTACCATCATTTCTTTTGCAACATCTATGGCTTTTTTTGTCAATAATTCCAACGAGCCAGAAGCAAATGGTGTTTGCCAAACTGCATAGAGATCTTTGTCGTATAATTTTTGCGGTGGGAGATATCCAATAGATCCATTAACGACATTCATTACCCCAACAGCATAGGGTGCGAATTGGCGGCGAAGTTCCAGTTGGAATTCAGAATAGGCTTCATTCGGTTGGCCTATGAGAAAAGAATCACCTAAACGCCAAACCCAAAGACAAATACGGGCATGATTACCATCGCCAACAGCTTTTCTTATACAACATTTGCGCCAAAGACGTTCTTTCAATACACGATCTTTGCATTCGCGCCATTGTTGTTCAATATCAAGCAATGGAGGCAATGGTTTTAATGGTAAATCCATTTCAACCATTTGAAATGAAAGCATGCTTGAAGATTCATGTGCAGACCGCTCCCAGATGGCTAACGGAGCCCCTGATTCAACTACATTACTAAATGAGAGCTGAGTTTGAGGAGGCAACATTGCTTCCAGTGTGGCAAGTACTGCATAACCCAATTGGCGGCCGTAGGTTTCAGCTACGCCGGTATCCCCCACATACTGTTCCGCGGGTGCCAGATCTCCTGAGGCACCCTGCAGGAATAAACAGGGCGCCTGCGTTTGCAGTTCAACAGTTTCACGCATTGAGCCAATATAGTCCGGAGAAATAAGTCGGTTATCCCAGGCCAATGTCGTGGGATGACAGGCATAATTTACAATGGTGCCGAAAATGCGGTTCTGTGCATCCGTTACCCGTCCTACAAGCAGCGTATCGTCTGCCTCTTGCTCTGGATTGAAACCCACCACAAATCGCTCCTTATCCGGTTGAGGTAAATCCCGGTTAGTAGCCAGGGCGCATTTTCCATAGTGCCAGGTTAAGGTTGCAGGTATTGCCGTAGCACCAGCCTGTTGAGTGGCACGGATGGCACTCTCCAAAATAAGATGGAGATACTGCTCTATGAATTGACCACCTGTACTGGAAGCATCATCCCGGCAAATACTTGGCCCCGCATGAGTATGTGATAAACAAAACATCAGTTGCGACGACTCAAGGGCCAATGCTTTCAACAATTTAGCCCGAAGGATCCATTCGTCCCCGGAATTTTTCCACCAGCCCAGATCGGCAGCTATTAGTACCAATGGTTTCTCTCCTGCAGATGATTGAAAAGTCATGCAGGTGAGCATTAGAGACTGATGGATCCCTTCTGCAACATCGTGTTTAGCTGCCCCCCAGTTGCGGGAATAGATACCAACCGGTGGCGTAATATCCTCTTGAGCCACACCAATCAGACCCATGAAAGATGCATGTTTACGTACGGAATAATTTGTGTTCATGGTTTTAGGATGATCTATAATTTAATTATTAAAGAAGTGATAGACCTCCGTCCATCAGCAAAGTCATACCTGTCATGTGCTCATTCTGCGGATGACATAAGTAGAGAATTTGTTCAGCAACCGCCTTCGCACTCATTATTTTCTTTATGGGAACCCTTTCAAGTGCCTCTTCGAACTGCCCGGGATTATCTTCCCAGAAACGGCCGCTCAATCCTGCTGCCACATAACCCGGTGCAATTTCATTCACCAGAATATGATGCGGCGCCAATTCAAGTGCCATGCATTTGCAAAGCATCCGCATACCAGCTTTGGAAACGGAATAAGCAGGGATATGTTGGTGTACGGAGGAACCTGCCCAGCTGCCGACAAATACCACCCGGCCGGGCAGGCCTAGCTCAAGAAGACGCGCCGTAGCATATTGGGTTAAATAGAATGCACCATTCAAGTTGACACATAACTCCTTTGACCATTGCTCAGGCGTAATTTCATGGATGCCGGCAATTGTTACAATTGCCGCATTGGCAATAATAATACCCGGTACACTCAATATCCTTTCTGTTTCATCCACCCAGGCTTGAACAGCTTTTGCATCAGCAACATCCACCTGGCTATACTGACAGGATACGTTACACTGCTTTATTTCTGCTAAAAATTCATTTTCAGTTGCTTCGGGACGAGTATCGCAAAGTGCTATCGCTGCACCCTGCTTGGCAAATTCCAATGCCGTGGCACGGCCAATATCTCCCAAACCGCCGCTAATCATGACCGTTTTATTTTCAAATAATTTATTCATTTTGAGTACTATGAAGGATTACCAATCGCCTACACTTCCGTCTTTGTAAAATGTTCGTTGTAACACCTCTTGTTGAAAAGGATGTTTTTTCACTATATCTTCGTTTATTTCGACACCAAGCCCTGGCAGGTTATTTGGCCGCACTATCCTACCCTTTTCCTCAATCGTGAACCCTTCACTTACCACTTCCTCTCTCCAGGGAACATCATTGTGAACACTTTCACAAATAATGTAGGATGGTGTGGCAAATCCGAATTCGATAGAGGCCGCCGTACTCACAGGTCCCTGAGGATTATGTGGCGCAATCGCAACACGGTAAGCTTCAGCCAAAACGGCAATGCGCCGAGCTTCACTAAGGCCTCCGCAATGTGTAATGTCAGGCTGGATAACGCTTGCGGCCCTTTTTTCTAATAAGTCACGGAAAGCGTGGATACCGATCAGGCGTTCCCCTGTGGCGATCGGTGTTTTAACAGATCGCTGAATCAATGCAATGTCCTCCATCGACTCTGGCCAGCAAGGTTCTTCAAAAAAATACAGCCCATAAGGTTCAAGCGCCTTGGCAAACTGAAGACCCATCCGCGGACTTGGCCTTGCATGGCAATCCACCATGATATCAATCTCATCACCGACCGCTTCCCGCATCGCCTTCACACATTCTTCGGCGTAATGGATCGGTTTTAACCCCTCCAAAGGCATCGTTTCAGGAACTGCCATGGCCTTAAAAGCGGTGAAACCATCGTCAACGGCTTTTTCGGCCAATTCCGCGAACCGCTTAGCATCATCAGGTTTTGTCTGGTAAAAATCTTCCATCTTACCTCCTCCTAAATGGCAATAAAGCCGTATATAGTCGCGCACACGCCCTCCCATAAGCTCATGGCAGGGAACCTTGTGGATTTTTCCGGCAATGTCCCAAAGCGCAATGTCAATGCCCGATATGGCTGTTCCTCTGACAATGTTGTTTCCATGCCAGAAATGTTGCCGGTACATCATTTGCCAAAGGTGTTCTATGCGGGTTGGGTCTTCGCCAATCAGGAGCTGGGAAATATCTTCAATGGCACCCACTACCGATCGCGTATGCCATTCGAGCGTGGATTCACCCCAACCCCAAAGACCAGGCTGGTCTGTTAACACTTTAACGAAAATCCAATTACGCATCCTCGCATGGCAAACAAGCGTTTCTATGGAAGTTATCTTCATATTTTATTTTTTTGATGCGGTTACGCTTCTCTTCTCAAACAAAGCATGAACCACAAGCTTCGTTTTGTCTACTGTTTCCTCAATGTCCTGAACGCTGTGTGCAAAGGATATGCTCCCTTGTTTGATCGGTAAAGGAAAATTAAAAATACCATTTTCAATCAATCCAAGACGATATTTCTTATCAAAATCAAAATCGTGATGCGCTGCAATATCATGAAAATCCAGGGGGGCATGATCCATGAAATAAACGCAAAATGCAGAACTTTGGCGGGCGATATGAAACGGACGATCATATCGTCCGAAGATTTCAGTTAATCCGTTTTCCAACAGTTGTCCTAAATGATCCACATGCTGATACACATCATGGGTTGTTGAAGACAGCTTATGCAGCGTTGCAATAGCTGCTGCAGTGGTTAAAGGATGGGCATTAAAAGTACCGGCAATCAAAACACGCCGGGCTTTATCCGGATCAATAAAATAATCCATATACTTTTGTTTACCACCGATAACCCCCATCGGATAGCCATTTGCCACAGCCTTACCAAATGTGCTCAAGTCTGGTGTTACACCGCAAATACTTTGGTAGCCTCCTAACGCATGGCGAAAACCTGTTTTTACTTCATCAAATACCAACAAAAAACCAAATTCATCCGCCAGTTTTCTAAGCCCCTGAAGGTAGCCTGGTTGGGGTTTCACGATACCAATATTTTGCAGAAGAGGTTCAAGAAGAATACAGGCAACCGGAAACCGCTTCAGGACATATAAAACGGAATCCAGGTCATTGTAGTTGATGACATGGATTAAAGATTTATGGTTTTCCGGTATGCCGGCAGATATAGCATCAAATGGATATTCCCCGGGACTCACCCTGTTGCCCACATCTGAAAGATTGCTGATTACATTTCCGGCGACATCGTTATGCCAACCATTATAACCGCCCTGCATTTTGATAACATGATCACGTCCTGTTGCTGCACGTGCAATTCGAATGGCATAATACGTTGCTTCTGAACCTGTCGTGGTAAGCTGTATTTTTTCAACTGTGGGAACGAAATGGCAAAATAATCTAGCTAATTGCCCTTCAAGGGCAGTGGGACCGGCACCCATAAGTAGGGTTTCATTATCAATGGACTGACGAACGGATTCGTTTACGTCAGGATCGTTATGCCCTAGAAAAGCAGCGGCGAACCCCGCCTGGTAATCAATATATTCGTTACCCTCTAAGTCCCACACACGACTCCCACGACCACGTGAAAAACAGATATTAGGTTCAGATTTACGGTTTAGTGAAACCACACCACCGGGGATCCATTTTTCATTTTCTTTTAAAAGCTCCAAAGACTTCGGCCAATTCATAAATTTTCTCTTAAAAAAATAAAACTATTTTAGAATCTCTTATTTCAATCTGACAGCAGCATATTAGCAGTTATACTTATCCAATCGGGTAAACCATGTTTAACAAGTTGCCAATAATAACCCCTAGACCTATCTTATTTTCCCACTTATTGTAATTCGATTTCGATAATATTTACTTATTGATCAAAGATAGATGTAGAAAAAAGAGAAAGCGTTACAAAATTTGTCCAATGTTTCAACTATTCTATCCTAAGCGAGTAATAATCTCTTTGACCTGATATTCGAGAGCTACGATATAAATTTGATACTTTTTGGGGTAATCGATTAGTTATTTTTTTGTATATCATTATTCGTAAAGCTGTGTCCGTACCATCCAAACTAGTTTTTCTTATTTTATCTGAAAAAACAACCATATCCAGATTTTCGTGTTCCCAAAGCGAGCTCGGTATTTTAATTTTCATTAATGAGTTCTTAGTTGTAAACCCAGGATAGAGTTTAAATTTTTCGTGTTAATATACGTTCGATTTCTTCCAGTGATCTTCCTTTGGTTTCAGGAATCCTAAGGTATACGAATATGAAATATATAAGCAATAGAGCTGCATAGATACCAAAAGTAATGGGCAAGCCGAAATATAATTTCATAATAGGGAAGGCACCTATAATAAAGAAATTGGCAATCCATAAGGATAAAGTTGCTATTGACATTGCATTTCTCCTGATACGATTTGGGAAAATTTCAGAAAGCACTACCCATGTAACCGGACCAAGCGTGGCACCATAAACAGCAATAAAGACCATTACCAAAGTTAATATCAAATAACCTGATAAGTGAAAGTAAAAAGCAAGGGCTATAGCCAAAGTATCCAACGAAAGCAAAGCCGCCCCATAAAGTAATAGCTTTTTACGACCAGCTTTATCAATAGTCACAATGGCTACTATTGTAAATACAAAAAGAATAAGACCCAAGATAACAGATTGCAAAAAAGCTGAATTTTCTGACATACCAACCTCTTTAAATATTTCAGGAGCGTAGGAGATAAGTGGCCCCCCAATCTGTGAAAAAATCGCAATTCCAATCCCTGTAATTACAATGTGAAAAACATTTCCGCTGAATAAATTATTGACATTTTCCTTTACCTCATGAGAAAAACTTAGGCGTATGGCGTTGCCTTCTGCCTCGGCAAAATCAATACCGCCAACTCGTTCAAGTACCTTCATCGCTTCTTTTTCCCTCTTTTTCCTGATTAGCCATCGCGGGCTTTCTGATACAAGGCACAGCCCGAAGAAAAATAAAACTGCTGGAGCTGACTGCGATGAAAACATCCATCTCCAATTGTTAACTCCTGTATCTAATAGCAAATAATTGGAAAGATAAGCAAGCAATACTCCTAAAGTGATGGCTAACTGGTAAAAGGAAACGAGCCGCCCACGTAAAGGTGCCGGAGAAATTTCTGCTATATACATCGGACAAACAACAGCGGCAGAACCGATAGCAACCCCGCTTAATACCCGAAAAATAATAAAAAAAGTAAAGGTTCCAGCCCAGCCGGTACCCACTCCGGTTAAGGCAAATAAAAGAGCAGATAATAGAAGTAGTTTTTTTCTTCCCATCATATCGCTTAATTTCCCTGAAAACAATGCCCCCGCTGCTGCACCAATGCTGATGCATCCAACAGCCCAGCCGACATTCAGCTCATCAAGCTGAAAATGACTACTGAAAAAATGGATTGTACCTGAAATAATTGCAATATCAAAGCCAAATAACAAGCCTCCTAAAGATGCAATAGTGGTAATGAGATAGATATAACTCCGATTGTATACAAAATTACCTGTAGCAGAAACGAGATTTTCAGATATTACTATGGCCATAAATATGATATAGGTTAGGTTACTTAGTTTGTATAATTAGGTGCATTATGCAATTTAAGCTGTCATGAAAATAAGATACCTTATTTTTGGGTTGCATTATCCTGTATAAGAAAATCTACGCTTTCTGTCAGACCAATTGCATCAGCCCGCAGCAAAGAATCATCAGGGACTGTTTCCAAAGGCACTAAACATGAAGTGGATTTTTCATTGTAAGGAACATTTGATTGCCGGTTATAAGCTGAGATAAGTGACCAGCGTGATTTATCTGACAAATTTGCCTCTGAACGATGAAGGATATTTGTATGAAAAAATAAGGTATCTCCAGGCTTTAGTTTCACATAAATTAATTCCATTGTTTTCAGAGCCAGATCCACGTATCTCTGCGAAGCACCTACCTGTTCGCCGGCACAACCATGTTCTACCCGCCCCATTTTATGGGAGCCTTTAATTACCTGCAGGCAGCCGTTTTCTCTTGTTGCTTCAGTAATGGCTACCATTACAGAGATCATCTGGTCCGGAAACAAAAACTCATTTTTGTACCAGTAGCCATAATCCTGATGCCACTCCCATGCTCCTCCTACTTTAGGCTCTTTCTGCATCAGTTTAGAGTGATAGTGACAAATTGGGGCATTTCCGTCCATTAGTTTATTCACAGAACTAACCACTCTTTCACTTCTGGTCAATCAACCATAAATATCATGACCCGAAGTAAACCAGAGAGCCAGCTTTGTTTTTTTACCTGCCTGGTCGTTCAAATCGATCGAATGTTTACTGATAATTTCATCTTCAATGGCTACATTATAAAGCCTAGAAACTTCTTTTTTATTGAAAAATCCCGGGATTATTAAGTAGCCATCCTTATGAAAGGAAGCTATTTGTGCTACATTTAAGTTGGATGACATATTTTTAATTCTAGATGACATATTTTTAATTCTAACTATTGTATGCTACTTATTAAAACTGCGAAGCTTTATATATTTCTAACCTTTGACTGCGGGCTGTGTTACAATCCCCAATAATTTAATGGAAATGGCACTTTCATAATTCATAGTAAAGATCGCTATTGACTAGAAAACAGACTAAACAAAAATTATCCAAAACTTAAACTATTTTATCTTAATCTTTTATAACTACTTAGAAGCTGCTTGATAACACGAAACGGGGGATTAAAATATAGATTAACCGGCATTTGAGGGTAAAAATTCTTTGGGGTGTGATAAAGCTCGCCGCTTATAATAATAAAAGCTGGACTGTAAGGATTGTCGACAGTTGTGCATGATCAATTAAGGATTTGTAAAATGGGTCGTTTGGTATCTTTCTTTAAAGAGGTTCATCATATATGCATTTAACTCCCATTGATTAGCAATAGATTGACGGGTAAAAGGAAGCCGTATCATATAAGGATAAGGTCCAAACTCCGGGGTGATCGTAAGCACTGAATCTTCTCCTTCTTTTCTTTTTCGTTCTATAACCTGATCCCACCATACTAAATGAATTTGAACAGCTTCTTGCCATTCGGGAACACGTGGATCCGGTATCTGTGGACCTTCGGGATAACCAACCCGGGCATGGATATGCTCTGTTCTGGAGATGGCCAAATCCATAGTCTCCTGTTGATCTGCCAGATAAGATTCAGCTACATTTACCCAATGTGATGCATCTAATGTTATTTTAAGATCTGGTATCTTTAAAAGATATTCTTTAGTAATATGGGCAGCGAAACTAAACTTGTTACGATGTGTTTCATGGCAAATCTCAACTCCCCACTTTGTAGAATAGTCGCTGGCCAGAACTATCAGCGCTTT
>JBDNGV010000544.1:0-3020 GCA_041689125.1 Daejeonella sp. | reverse complement strand
TAATATTGACATATTATTGGGCGCATTTGATGAATCCTCTTTAATGCCCTTTGTGTTTGTTGGTAACTGGAATAACAGTAAGTATGGTAAAAAAACCAGGGAAAAATATAGTAAATGCCCTAATTTGATATTGCTGGATGCTATTTATGACCATCGGGAATTAAATGTACTTCGCTCTAATTGTAAAGTTTATTTGCACGGCCATTCTGCCGGCGGGACTAACCCCGCTTTGGTAGAGGCAATGAACCTTGGCCTAGCTGTTGTTGCTTTCAATTCTATTTTTAATAAGTATACTACAAATTTTGAAGCTTTATATTTTTCTGATTCTGCGGAACTTAAATCAGTGGTAAATTCATTAACCGATACAGAATTGTCTATAGTTGGGAATAAGATGTTGTGCTTTGCCAAACAAAATTATTCCTGGAAGCATATTGCTGCACAATATGCGGAGGTTTTCGATCTGTAATTCTTTTCATGTAAATTTTAAATTTGAAGTATGAATAAAATAAATGTTGGTATCATAGGTATTGGACGAATGGGGATCACGCATTTCTCAATTATCAATAGTCACCCAAATGTTGGCATTAAGGCTGTTGCTGATACATCTTCATTAATTTTGTCAATAATGAAGAAATATATCACGGGGTTAAATGTCTATGATGATTATAACAAACTCTTTGAAAATGAGATATTAGATGCGGTTATTATATGTACTCCACCTAACTTGCATTTTCCAATTGTCAAAAAAGCTGGAGAAAAAGGGGTTCATGTTTTTTGTGAAAAACCGTTTACAACGGACAAGAAAAAAGCCAGCGAACTTACACGCCTCTTTGAGCAAAATAAACTTATAAATCAGGTAGGTTATGTAAATCGGTTCAATGATATTTTCAGAACTGTAAAACAATATTTAGATAAAGGTATTATTGGGAAAGTAGTTCTTTTTAAATCGGAAATGTACAGTCGCACGATTACTAAGTCAGACGAAAGTAAAACCTGGAGAGATTCACGTGAAAAAGGAGGCGGCGCAGTCATTGATATGGCTGCTCATGCCATAGATCTGGTCAACTTTCTGATTGGAAAACCAGACAAAGTGACAGGATCGAGTCTAACCTCCATCTTTTCAAAAAATGTAGAAGATGCTGTCAATGCCACTTTCCTTTATAAAAATGGTATTTCTGGTACCATAAATGTCAATTGGAGTGATGAAAGTTATCGTAAACCCACAAATAAAATAGAAATTCTGGGTTCGAAAGGAAAAATTCTGGCGGATCAGCATGGAATTAAGATTTTCTTGAAAAAAAATTCACCTGACAACAATTTACACGAAGGCTGGAACGCGTTATATATAACGGATGTATTTAAACCAGTGCCTTTTTATGTGAGAGGAAATGAGTTTACTGCTCAATTGTATCACTTTATAGATTGTATCACTGGCAAAGAAAAGTTAAACAAATGTACTTTTAGTAATGCTACTGATACCCTAGAAGTAATAGACGCCATTTATAATGATTATGAACTTAATGGAAAATTCTGATGATGCAACCTATCGATAAAATCATATTTGGTGACAACCAGTTTTTTGGGATCAATCACATGTCACAGGAAAAGGCACAACAATTAGCAGAGAATTTTTTTGATATATCGGCCATCTTTAAGGTCTATCAAATGGCTTTTGATTCAGGTATAAAGGCAATCATGCTTAACAGTAACGACAGGGCTAAAGAGATCTGTGAATATTTCATTACAAATAAATCAAAATATTCCGATATTAACTGGTATCCTTCTATACCATACCCTCATAAATATGCTAATCTCATCAGTGAAAAAGGAATCGTCCCTACAATAAATGAAATTCTTTTTAAAGACAACTCTGCTTTAGGCGTTTTAGGAATGATTACGAAAGGAAGCGCTGCGGTTTTGGGTAAAGATGCTATAAAACTGATGCAGATGCTGGTAGATGTTGAGATGAAAATGTTTAAAGGTTTAAATGTAAAAGTCATTTTTCTTCAAAACATTATTACAGACCTTTTACTAGGATATGAAGTTGCTGAAATTTTCCAGGAATATTGCATTTATATACGCAAAAAATATAACGCTACTCCCGGGTTAATAACTCAAAATATGCCCATATTGAAAACAAAGCTGGAGGAATGGGGCATTGAAGATGTCGTAATTTGTACATCATTCAACAAAATTGGTTACCTGATGTCGCCTGGTTTAGAATCTTATATTTCGACTGCCAAAAATAACGATTCTTCAAAATATCAGTTATTGGCCATGTCAACGCTTGCATCTGGTGCAATACCCCCAAAAGAGGCTTATGAATTTATCAATCAACAAAATATTCAGTCTGTGGTTTTTGGTGCTTCTTCAAAGAAGCATGTAGAAGAAACTGTTTCGTTAATTAATATTTAAAATAAATCCGAGGTGTATCTCAAGAGATGAATGTCACGATAACTGGTATTAATGGTTTTGTTGGTAGGCAACTTAAAGATTATTTAGACCTTCATGAGTTGGTAATTGTATCTCCATTAAATCTTCGTAATGATTTAGGCTTAAATCTTATTAATACTAATGTTATTATCCATCTCGCCGGGAAAGCTCACGATCTAAAAAAAGTTTCTGCACCAGAGGAATACTACCAAGTAAATTTTGAACTTACAAAAAAGCTATATAATGCGTTCCTGAAATCAGAAGCAAATAAATTTATTTTTATAAGCACTGTAAAAGCCGTTGCAGATAGTTTGGAGGGCATTTTAACGGAAGATGTAATTCCTAATCCCCAAACCCATTACGGCAAATCAAAACTCATGGCCGAGGAATATATCCAAAACCAGCCTTTACCGGAAGGAAAATCTTATTATATCCTTCGGCCTTGTATGATTCATGGCCCGGGTAATAAGGGTAATCTAAATCTTCTTTATAAATTAATTTCCAAGGGGATACCTTATCCACTTGCAGCTTTTGAAAATAAACGATCTTTTTTAAGTGTAGAAAATCTTTGCTTTGTGATTCGTGAG
>JBDNGV010000543.1:0-19628 GCA_041689125.1 Daejeonella sp. | reverse complement strand
TTAAGGATCTTGACAAAGTAAGCGGAAAACCTTGCCCTGTAGGTAAAGGTAAGGTTGATTTTAAACACATCTTTGAAAATTCGCGTCTTTCAGGTGTTAAACACGCCTTTATTGAGCAAGACGGTGCAAAGCATATCGATGATCCTGCATCAAGTGTGGTTTGGCTTAAAGCCAATATTTACAACAAGTCCTAATTTATTAAGAGTGTCACCTTATTTTTCATCCTGAAATTTATTGAAGACAAGATTAAGATATTGCCTGTTTTATCCGGATTAGTTTAATCATAAGGTCTTCTAGATTATCCAGATGAAGCATATTTGCACCATCAGATTTGGCATTTGCCGGGTCAGGGTGGGTCTCTATAAATAATCCATCTGAACCAACGGCTATAGCAGCTTTTGCAATTGTTTCAATCAGTGCCGGCTTTCCACCTGTTACTCCGCTAGGCTGATTAGGTTGCTGTAATGAGTGCGTACAATCCATTACTACCGGAACGCCGAAAGATCTCATTTCTGGTATGCCTCTAAAATCGACAATCATATCCTGATACCCAAAGGTATTACCCCGATCTGTAAGAATCACATTTTTATTACCAGAATCCTGAACTTTATCTACAGCAAAGCGCATTGCAGATGCAGACAGAAACTGTCCTTTTTTTATATTAATCGTTTTTCCAGTCTTGGCAGCTGCGATCAAAAGATCAGTCTGACGACATAAAAACGCGGGTATTTGCAATACATCGACATATTCAGCAGCCATTGCAGCCTCATGACTTTCATGGATATCTGTAACAGTAGGAACCCCAAATTCACGACTTACCTTGGAGAGTATTTTAAGTGCCTTTTCATCCCCGATTCCTATAAAAGAATCAATACGTGAACGGTTTGCCTTTCGGTATGAACCTTTGAATATTAAAGGGATAGCCAACTTATCTGTAATTTGTACAATCCGTTCGGCGATTCTAAGCGCCATTTCTTCACTTTCAATCGCACAGGGGCCAGCCATTAAAAAAAAATTACCTGAGTCGGTATGTTTTATTTGCGGTATATTATAAATCATTAATTTCCTAATTCGGATATAAATTTGATACGCATCAGTTGTACCTCTTCGCGAGTGTAATCATCTGTTCCAAGGTCAGCTAAAGCGGTGTCAATGGAATCTGTTTCTGTCGACCTGAAATAATCATAAACCTCTTCTTGTCTGTCATCTTCTATCATCTCATCAATGTAGTAATTAAGGTTTAATTTTGTCCCGGAGTTTACGATAGTTTCAAGTTCTTTTAAAATATCATTATACGAAATTCCTTTTGCAGATGCGATATCCTCCAATGCGATTTGTCTGTCAATATTTTGTATTATTGATACTTTAAGAGCAGATTTATTAGCAGCACTCTTTATCACAAGATCGACCGGGCGGTCAATATCATTATCATCAACATACTTCTTAATGAGGTCAATAAATGGCTGACCAAACTTCAAAGCTTTCCCTGAACCAACGCCTTGAATCTGTTTAAGTTCTTCAATGGAAACTGGATAATGGATACACATTTCATCCAGTGATGGATCCTGAAATACTACAAATGGAGGTAAATTTTTCTGTTTGGCGATCTTTTTCCGAAGATCCTTTAGCATCTGCAAAAGTTGGGTGTCCAGTGCTCCACTCTGTTGTTGAGATTCTTCAATTTCATCTTCCGCTTCATCCATCAAATAGTTAAGTATAAACTTCAATGAATGTGGATTATCAATAAACGAATTCCCGGATTTAGTGAGTTTTAATAAGCCATAATTATCAATATCTTTCTGAACAAAATTATTGAGAACCGCCTGACGCAATAAGGATTTCCATAGAACTTCACCCTGCTCCTTTCCAGAGCCAAAAAGTGGATGTTTACTATGACCATAAGAAGTAACCTGCGCATTTTCAATACCCATCATAATATTGATGAAATACTGATCATCAAATTTTTCACCAAGCTCCCTTACTAATTTTAATACGTTGTGTAATGGTACCTCTGCATCGAAATATTTTTTTGTATGGCGGCAATTATCACACATATTATTGCAACCTGTCTCATTAAAATTCTCGCCAAAATAATGTAATATCTGTTTTCGCCTGCATACGGAAGATTCGGCATAGTCAATCACTTCCTTAAGAATTTGGGTTCCTATTTCTCTTTCAGAAACAGGCTTATCTTTCATAAACTTGGTTAGTTTATCAATATCTTTCTGTGAATAAAAAGCCAAACATATACCTTCACCACCATCCCTTCCGGAACGACCGGTTTCTTGATAATAACCTTCCATGCTCTTTGGAATATCATGATGAATCACATAGCGAACGTCCGGTTTATCAATACCCATACCAAAAGCAATAGTCGCAACGATCACATCAACATCTTCCATCAAGAAATTATCTTGCGTCTCTGCCCTAGTCTTCGGATCAAGTCCGGCATGGTATGGAAGAGCTTTAATTCCATTTAGTTTTAATGCTTCTGCAACCTCTTCGACTTTTTTACGGCTCAAGCAATAGACAATTCCAGATTTCCCGGAATTCATTTTCGCATATCTGACAATTTCTTTAATGACAGTCCTTTTAGCACGTACTTCATAGAATAAATTTGGCCTGTTAAAGGAAGATTTAAACAGAGCGGCATTATTCATCTGTAGGTTTTTCTGAATATCCTGCTGAACCTTTGGAGTTGCGGTAGCGGTAAGTGCAATAATTGGAATATTATCGCCGATATTATCAATTACATGACGGATTCTGCGGTACTCTGGCCTAAAATCATGACCCCATTCAGAAATACAATGAGCTTCGTCAACAGCCACGAATGAAATGGATATCCCTCTTAAAAAATCTACATTTTCTGGCTTGGTAAGTGATTCAGGGGCTACATACAATAATTTGGTCTCACCTTTGGTCACATCCTCCTTTACTTTCGTGATCTCAGATTTGTTTAAGGAGGAATTTAAAAAATGAGCAATACTTTCAGTACCTCCAAAAGCCCTTAACTGATCTACCTGATTTTTCATCAGGGCAATAAGTGGTGATATAACGATTGCTGTCCCCTCGCTCATCAAAGCAGGTAACTGGTAACAAATTGATTTCCCCCCACCTGTAGGCATTATGACAAAAGTATCCTTCTTTTGAAGTATACTGGTTATAATGGCTTCCTGATCACCTTTAAAGTTATCAAAGCCAAAAAAATTCTGTAAATTATCAAACAGGGATTTGTTTATTTCCATTGCCTGATTGGAAAAAGTTGGAAATGCATCATAATAATATTCAAAATAACATATTTTTGCGATAAATTATATTTTTATTAAAAAATTATCTCATTGAAAAGCAATGCTGAAATATTAGAAATCGCAAGGAAAACACTTCAAATTGAAGCTGAAAGTGTAAAACGCCTTGGAAATCAACTAAATGATAATTTTTCAGAGTTAGTACATCAAATTTTGTACCTAAAAGCCAGAGTTATAGTAACAGGTATCGGAAAAAGTGCAATTATCGCTCAAAAAATTGTTGCGACTTTTAATTCTACTGGAACTCCTTCTATTTTCATGCATGCTGCAGATGCCATTCATGGCGATTTGGGAATGATTCAAAAGGACGATCTAGTGATCTGTATATCAAAAAGTGGAAATACGCCCGAAATCAAGGTTTTGATCCCTTTATTAAAACAAGGAGGAAATAAACTGGTTGGGATGGTTGGTGATAAAGATTCTTTTCTAGCAAAACAATCGGACTGGATATTAGACACCTCTGTTGAGCAAGAGGCCTGTCCGAATAATCTGGCACCAACAAGTAGTACTACTGCCCAATTGGCTATGGGTGACGCATTGGCAGTAAGCTTGCTCGAATGTAGAGAATTCAGCAGTACTGATTTCGCGAAATATCATCCGGGTGGCACTTTAGGCAAACGTCTATATCTTAGAGTATCTGACTTGGCAGCACAAAACGAAAAACCTATGGTTTCTTCTAATGCCAGTGTTAAAGAAGTGATTATTGAAATTACAAAGAATCGTTTGGGTGTAGTTGCGGTAGTTGATCATGGAATCCTAAAGGGTATCATTACAGATGGTGATATTCGCCGGATGTTGAATAAAAACAATACCATTGAGGGACTTACCGCAGAAGAGATTATGACAAGTTCACCTAAATACATTGATAAGAATGAGCTTGCAGTAAATGCGCTTGAAATATTACGAGAAAATAATATTACTCAGATACTTGTAGGAACAGGCACAAAATTTGAAGGGTTTGTGCATCTTCATGATCTGTTGAAAGAAGGCATCATTTAAAATCATTAAATGATAATGAACCAAACATGATTAAAATAAACGGATGAAAAATTATTATGCCCTGATAATGGCTGGTGGTATTGGAAGTAGATTTTGGCCAATAAGTCGTACAGCACACCCAAAGCAATTTATCGATATACTAGGTTCAGGGAAAACACTTATTCAACAAACTTATGATCGGTTTTTAAAGATCGTACCCAAGGAAAATATTTTTATTTTAACCAATGAATCCTACATTCAGCTAGTTAAGGAACAGATTCCAGATCTGGATGATTCACAGATACTTGCAGAACCAATAATGCGAAATACAGCCCCTTGTATTGCATATGGAAGTCATAAAATACTTAAATTAAACCCTGAAGCCTCCATAGTTGTTGCACCTTCTGACCATTTGATTATGGATCCGGAAGAATTCAACAAGAGTATAAAAAAATCACTCGAAACCGCTTCAAAACATGATTGTTTGATCTCATTAGGCATCAAACCTTCAAGACCTGATACAGGCTATGGTTATATTCAATATAATACCAAAAAAATAGGCGATGATTTTTTCAAG
Organism: Daejeonella sp.; assembly: GCA_041689125.1. Lineage (GTDB taxonomy): Bacteria > Bacteroidota > Bacteroidia > Sphingobacteriales > Sphingobacteriaceae > Daejeonella. The sequence goes on along the minus strand of JBDNGV010000543.1, from coordinate 14,768 downwards.
GTTAAAACATTCACTGAAAAACCCAATATTGAATTAGCCAAAACCTTTTTACAAAGCGGCGATTTCTTGTGGAATGCAGGAATATTTGTCTGGTCGGTAAAAAGTATCCTAAAAGCCCTTAAAAAGTACCTTCCAGAAATGAATGATATTTTTAAAGAAGGGGAAACAATCTACAATACACCGGAAGAACAAGAATTTATACATGCTGCATTTTCTCAGTGTACTAACCTTTCTATTGATTACGGAATCATGGAAAAAGCTGATAATGTTTATGTTCTGCCATCAGAATTTGCTTGGTCAGACCTTGGAACATGGGCATCAGTGTATGATCTATCTGAAAAGGATTATGTAGGCAACGCTGTTATTCCTTCAGAAACGGTAATTATGTATGATTCATCTAATTGTATGGTCAATGTACCAAAAGGGAAACTAGTAATCATGCAAGGTCTGCACGACTTTATTGTTGTTGAGGACAATAATACCCTTCTTATCTGTCCTAGAGAACAGGAGCAGGAAATCAAACAAATTGTAGGTGATGTAAAACATCGGTTTGGGGCGGAGTTTATTTAAGAGCAAGTTTTTGTCTGACAGCCTCATAAAGTAAAATGCCTGCTGAAACTGAAACATTTAAAGACTCTATCTCACCGTACATAGGTATTTTTGCGAGATGATCAGCTATCCTAATCAGATCCATAGAAATACCACTCTCTTCGGAACCCATTATGATCGCAGTGGGAACAGTGTAATCAGGCTGATAGAGAAAATCATTTGTTTTCTCTGTACAAGCAACAAGCTGTAAACCAGATTCCTGCAAAAATTTAGCAGTTTTAAACAAACTATCATGACGGCATACAGGTATTTTGTATAGCGCACCTGCAGATGTTTTTATCGCATCAGGATTTATTTGTGCTGAACCTTTTGCCGGCACGATTAAGGCATGTACTCCGGCGCACTCTGCAGTTCGGGCAATGGCCCCGAAATTTCTAACATCGGTAATACCATCCAATATTAAAACTAGTGGAACCTCTCCTTTCTCGTATATGGAAGGAATAATATTTTCAATTTTATCATAGCTTATTGGAGAAATGAATGCTACAGCACCTTGATGGTTCTTCGTAGTTAAGCGGTTTAATTTCTCTAGTGGTACCTGATGAAAACCGATTTCATGTTCATTCATTAAGGTACGCAATTCTAAAATTATACCTCCGGTTAGCCCTCGTTGAAGGTAGAGATTCTCAATTTCCTTTCCACTCTTTACAGCCTCAATAATCGCCCTGATTCCAAATACCATTTGGTTAGACTCATGGCTCTCATAGTCCCGTCTTCTTTTAAAAGAGTTAGTGTTCATTTCTATATATAATAGTATGCAGCGAAGTTAGATATTATTTCCAATTTCGTATAAATGACTTATTTTTTTAGAATTAAATTGAAGTTTATCAACATCACAAAAAGTTATTAACAATTGTCATAAATCAATAAGAAAGCTTATTTATAACAATTTCAATAATTTTTAAACATTTTATATTAATAAAAAAGTGATTTGGACAGCTTTAAGCAAATAGTGTGAAATGCTAAAAAAATCGGTGTGAAAAACTAAAAAAAAACCGCTTTAATTTTTGTATACTTTTGTTACTATGAGTTTAGAAAAGGATCAGGATTTTAATAAAAATAACAAAAATACATTTTCAACTGAACGTCGTAACAGATTGAGTACAATTGCAAGTGGATTGGGGAAATTACCTCCTCAAGCACTGGATTTGGAGGAGGCTGTTTTAGGGGCACTTATGCTCGAAAAAGATGCACTTTCAGCTGTTATTGACATTCTAAAACCTGATGTTTTTTACAAAGATAGTCATCAGAAAATTTTTGAAGCCATTCAGGTACTCTTCCAAAAATCCTCTCCCGTTGATATATTAACTGTTACTGCTCAATTACGTCAGCAGGGAGATCTCGAAATGATCGGCGGAGCGTATTATATCACGGAACTCACCAACCGAGTTGCCTCTGCTGCGAACATAGAATATCATGCAAGAATCATCTCACAAAAATTTATTCAGCGTGAGTTGATCAGAATTTCTACTGAAATCATAAGTAGTGCTTATGAGGATACCACCGATATTTTTGACCTGTTAGATCATGCTGAAAAGAACCTTTTTGAAATTGCCCAAAACAATTTAAGGAGAGATTCTAGAAAGATGGACGACATCATCAGAGAATCACTAGAGAATCTGGAAAAAATCAAAGATAAAGTAGACGGTTTAACCGGTGTACCCTCTGGATTTACCGCCCTCGATCGTATCACTTCCGGATGGCAAGCCTCTGATCTTGTAATCATTGCAGCAAGGCCTGCAATGGGAAAAACGGCATTTGTATTAAGTTGCGCTAGAAATGCTGCTGTACAGTTCAATAAACCAGTAGTCTTTTTCTCGCTGGAGATGTCATCCGTTCAATTAGTAAACCGTCTGATTTCAGGAGAGACAGAAATCGAACAGGAAAAAATCCGTAAAGGACATTTAGCGGAATGGGAATGGCAGAAACTTCACTCCAAAATAGGAACCTTAACCGAAGCTCCTTTATTTATTGATGATACACCCGCACTGAACATTTTCGAATTCAGGGCAAAATGCAGACGTTTAAAAGCACAGTACGATATACAAATGATCATTATTGACTACCTGCAACTAATGCATGGCAAAAGTGATGGAAAGGGCGGTAATCGTGAACAGGAAATCGGTAGTATATCAAGAGCACTAAAATCTGTAGCCAAAGAACTTAATGTGCCGGTAATTGCCTTATCACAGCTCAGCAGGGCGGTAGAAAATCGACCAGGAGGTGGTAAAAAACCAATGCTCTCAGATCTTCGTGAATCAGGATCTATTGAACAGGATGCTGATATGGTTTTATTCCTTTATCGTCCGGAGTATTATGGATTAACAGAAGATGAACAAGGACGTTCAACTATTGGTATTGGTGAAGTAATTGTGGCTAAGCATAGAAATGGTGAAACCGGAACAGTACCATTACGATTTATCGGTAAATATGTGAAGTTTGTTGATCTGGAAGAGGATTTCAGTAATGCCTCTGCAAGTAATCCAAATCCATTTGCAGGCATTAGTCCCTCACAGGATTTTGAGAAACCGAACAACTTTATTATTCGGCCTTCCAGGATGGATGAAATGGATGATGAACAACCTTTTTAAAATAACAGCCTAAAAGGAATTTTCTTAAAGAATATAGCCCAATAATGCCGCCGCCAGAATAATAAGTGGTGTTCTGATCTTTGTAAATGCCAAAAGCAAAAAGGTAACAATAATCAGACTTACTGAAAGGTAATTGATTCCGACAGGTTGAATAAGTAACAGGAATGCTGCTCCCATAAACCCTACAGAAACCGAGTTTATACCTGATAAGGAATTTTTTATTCTAGTTATTTTCTTTAAATCATTCCAAAAAGGGACGATAAATAAGATCAGTATCAAGCCAGGAAGGTTTATTCCCAAAACAGCAATTATACTACCCATAATTTGACCAGAAATACTTGCACCCGAATTTTTCATAGTCATACCGCCTACAAAGGAGGTAAATGAAAAGGTTGGGCCGGGTAGTGCTTGCTGAAAGGCATATCCGGAAAGAAATTGATCGGAGGTCAGGTAACTTTTCATCTCCACAAACTCAGTATACATAAATGGAACCAAAACCTGCCCGCCTCCAAAAATTATGATCCCGTTACGATAGAAATTCTCAAATAAACGAATCGGTAAACTGAAAGGCGATGTACGATTAATGAGCGCACCTAAGCCGGCAAATAATAGCAGAACTCCAATAAAATAGGCAATCTTTTGAGGATTTATATTCGAGAATAGCTTGACTCTTAAATCATTCTCTTCTACTTCTTTATTAATACTTGATGAAACAATACCTCCTATCAGAATAAGAATTGGAAATACATAAGCATTACGCAGTAATAAAGTGGCAAATAAGGAACCAGCCGCTAACCAAAAAGAAGTTTTTGATTTCAAAATCTTTTCTCCGAATGAATATGCAGCATATGCCACTATACCAACAGCTACTGGTTGAATAAAATAAAGTACTTGGGCAAACTTTTCCATTTGCCCAAGTAGTGTATAACTTAATACTGCAAGGCACATTAATAGAGTCGAGGGAAATATCCAAATGATAAAAGTGCTGATTGCTGTTGGAAGCCCACCAACTTTATAAGCAATTCCTATCAGAGTTTGTGTTGAAGAAGGTCCAGGCAGTATTTGAGTCAGTGCATTAAGCTCAAGCAATTCATTTTCAGAGATATACTGACGCTTTTTTACAAAATTCTTAAGCATCATGCCGATATGAGCCTGTGCCCCGCCAAAAGCAGTCAGCGTAAACCATATTACATCAGTAAGAAAAATAAGCTGACGTTTTCTAAACATAAATTTTAGTCGTCTTCGTAATCTAAACCTGTTGCAGAATTAAATACGGTTTGCAATTCTGAAAAAGCATGCATATCACCTTTCTTTCTCGCAAATTCCATACCCTTCCTGTAAATATCGATTGCGTCCGGTTTCCTGTCAATGATTTCATACAATTTACCCAAATGATAATAAGTTCCAACATAATCAGGATGATTTATGATTAGATCTTCATAATATGGTAAAGCATTTTCATAGTCATTGACGTTAAAATACTCTGTAGCAAGCGCATATTTCAAGAAAGGATCTTCGGGTTCATTTTTTATAAAATCCAAAAGCTTTTGTAAACGGATATGATGCATTTTAATTTGGCTTTTTTAAGTAGATTTGCAAAAACAGAAATCTATATGAAAATATTAGTTTGTGTCAGTAATGTTCCCGATACCACAACAAAAGTAACTTTTAGCAGCGATAATACCCAATTCAATACAGCAGGTGTTCAATATATTTTGAATCCTTATGATGAAATTGCGATAGCTCGTGCTATTGAGTTAATTGAAGGTGGAAAAGGTACAGTGACCATCATACATGTTGGAGAGGCCAGTTCTGAACCAACGATAAGAAAAGCTCTTGCAATTGGTGCTGATGATGCTGTAAGGATTAATGCAGCACCACGCGACGCTTATTTTGTTGCAGCACAAATTGCTGATTATGCCAAAGACAAGAACTTTGCAATGATTCTAACAGGCAGAGAATCCATTGATTACAATGGATCTCAGGTTGCTTCTATGATTGGGGAGTTTATGGAGATTCCTTCCATTTCAATTATCAAAAAATTAGACATTGATGGTAATCAAGCTAGTCTTGTACGTGAAATTGAAGGCGGTAAGGAAATGCTCACAGTTTCGTTCCCTTTTGTTGCAAGTTGTGCAGAAGGTGTTTCTGAGCCTAAGATTCCTAACATGCGTGGCATTATGTCGGCAAGAACAAAACCTTTGGAAGTAATTGAAGCTTCGGCTGTTGAAAAACTGGTTGATTTCAAATCCTATTCGATACCTGCAGCCCGCGGCTCTGTTACCATGCTTGGTGTAGATGAAACAGAGAAATTGGTTGAATTGTTACATTCCAAATCCAAAGTTATTTAACGCTATAATAAATTCAATAAGGCTATAAGGCTATAAAGAAGATAATATGTCAGTTTTAGTATATGTAGAAAATGCAGAGGGCAAATTTAAGAAATCTATCTTTGAGGTAGTTTCCTATGCCCATGCGGTTGCAGAACAGTTAAAAACAGATTTGATCGCCATTTCAATTGGCAATGTAAGTCAGGATAATCTGATCAGTCTGGGAAAATATGGCGCTACAAAAGTGCTTAACGTATCAAATGATAAATTAAAGTCATTTGTCAATCAAGCTTATGCATCAATTATTGCTGAAGCAGCCAAAAAAGAAGGTTCCACCGTAATTGTTTTTTCTAACACGTTCAGTGCTAAGGGTCTTGCACCTCGGGTAGCTGTTAAACTAAAGGCTGGTCTTGCTGATTCAGCTATTGAATTGCCCGAAATTGAAAACAATAAGTTTTTGATTAAAAAAACAGCTTTTTCTGGAAAGGCCTTTGCAACCGTAGAACTAGTCGCCGCAATTAAAGTTATCACATTAAATCCGAATTCATATCAAGTCAAAGAAAGCGGATCAACTGGTAGAGTTGAAGATTTTACTCCTGAATTCAAGGAATCTGATTTCCGTACTATGATCTCTGACATCGTAAGAGCAAGCGATAAAATTGCACTTCCCGATGCCGAACTTGTAGTTTCGGCAGGTCGTGGAATGAAAGGCCCTGAAAACTGGGGAATGATAGAAGAATTAGCCTCTATATTAGGCGCTGCAACAGCTTGTTCTAAACCAATTTCCGATGCAGGATGGCGCCCTCATGAAGAACATGTTGGACAGACAGGTATTGCAGTCAGTCCAAATCTTTATATTGCAATTGGTATTTCAGGGGCAATACAGCATCTTGCAGGAGTAAGTTCTTCTAAAACTATCGTTGTAATCAACAAAGATGCCGAGGCTCCATTTTTCAAGGTAGCAGATTACGGAATTGTTGGAGACGCATTTGAGGTAGTTCCTAAATTAATAGAGGCAATCAAGGCTTATAAATCAAATTCTTAATCTCCGGTGCACAAATTTGAGCTCCATTGATTTTTAGCTAAATAATGAAGAAAATAAAACTAGATATCGTAGGCCTTTCTTACAGCCAAACCCAGTCGGGAGCGTACGCACTTGTTCTGGGAGAAATTAATGGCCGTCGTAGACTTCCTATTATTATTGGAGCTTTTGAAGCACAGGCTATTGCAATTGAAATCGAGAAGATGACTCCTAGTCGGCCTCTTACCCATGATTTATTTAAATCGCTGGCAGGTTCATACAATATAAACATTCAAGAGGTTATTATTTATAATCTTGTTGATGGTATCTTTTTTGCTAAACTGATTTGTTCTGATGGTAAAAAAACATCTGAGATTGATGCTAGAACATCTGATGCAATAGCCTTGGCTGTGCGTTTTGATTGTCCAATATATACTTATGAATTTATTTTAGCAACTGCAGGGATCGTAATTGAAGGCAATGAATTTGTATTTCTTGAGAATATTGAATCTCCAACTGAAGAAAAAGCATCCTCTACTCCAATCAATTTCAGCTCTCTTTCAGAAGATGAATTAAAGGTAAAGTTAAAGGATGCTTTAGCTGATGAGGCCTATGAAAAGGCTGCAAAAATACGTGATGAACTTTCAAGAAGAAAATCCTCATAATTTTCTTAAAAAAGCATTAATTCGAATTCTTATTTCTAAATTTCACATTTAATCAGAATTTAATTTTCTTATGGAGAGATTTACGGGACTAATTGGCGTTGTTTTGATTTTTGGCATTGCCTTTCTGATGTCCAATAATAGAAAAGCAATCAATTATAGGCTGGTAATTTCCGGTTTAGCTATACAGCTCTCTCTAGCTATATTTATCTTAAAAATCCCAATTGGTAAAAGCATTTTCGCTTGGCTTGGCAATGCAGTTACAGAGATTCTGAACTTTTCACAAGCAGGAGCAGCATTTGTATTTGGTCCGCTAGTCAATACCGCCAATATGAGTAAGGCATTTGGGAATGGAAATGAATTTATTTTTTTCTTTAATATCATTCCAACAATAATTTTTGTTGCAGTATTAGTTAGTGTTGCCTATTATCTGGGTATCATGCAGCGTGTCGTAAAGTTCATAGCATACATCGTTTATAAATTAATGGGAGTTTCAGGTTCTGAAGCACTTTCCAATGTAGCCAGTGCTTTTGTTGGACAAGTAGAAGCACAGATTATGATCAAGCCTTATTTAAAGGGCATGACCATGTCAGAATTATTAGCTTCCATGACTGGTAGTATGGCCTGTATCGCTGGTGGTGTAATGGCTGTTTATATTGCCTTAGGTGTACCGGCAGAATATCTCATTGCTGCAAGTTTAATGGCTGCACCTGCAGCGCTGGTAATTTCTAAAATTGTATGGCCTGAAACGGAGATCTCAGAAACGAAAGGGAAGGTTTCATTAGAAATCAAGAAAACAAATGCCAATCTGGTTGATGCAATTTCTCATGGTGCCAGCGATGGATTAAAAGTAGGTTTAAATGTTGTTGCCATGCTGATTGGATTTATTGCAATTATCGCACTGGTTGATTTCGTGCTAGGAAAAATTGGGTATGGACTACATAGTTTGGGATTGACCCTTTCATTCATTGGGATCAATTTGCAGACACTTAGTTTAAACCAAATTCTTGGATCGTTATTCTCAATTTTTGCATACGCAATGGGCGTTCCTGGCAAGGATATTCAAGTAGCTGGTTCGCTAATGGGTACTAAAATGGTGATCAATGAATTTGTAGCCTATTTAGATCTGGCAAAGATTAAAGAAACATTGGATCCGAAAACTATTCTGATCACCAGTTTTGCTTTATGTGGATTTGCGAATTTCAGCTCTATAGCCATTCAGGTTGGAGGAATTGGTGAATTATCTCCTGAAAGAAGAACAGACCTTGCCAAGCTTGGCATGAGGGCACTAATCTGTGGTACCTTGGCCTCTTATCTATCTGCAACTATTGCAGGAATATTAATGTAATAATAAAAAGGCGCCAAATTTTGTTAGAATTTTCTTAAAAGTGTGGACTAAACTTTGAAAAAGAACAAAAAAAATCCGTGGAATTTTTCCATCGGAGTTTTTTTAAAAAATTAAGCCTATTATCGGTTTTTCAATTCAACATATGTACGAACTATCTCACCTGTATAAATTTGTCTTGGTCTGCCGATAGGCTCTTTATTCTCACGCATTTCCTTCCATTGAGCAATCCATCCGGGTAAACGCCCTAAAGCAAAAAGCACAGTGAACATATCAGTAGGAAAACCTAAAGCCCGGTAAATAATCCCCGAGTAAAAGTCCACATTTGGATAAAGCTTACGATCAACAAAATAAGGATCGTTTAAGGCTGCTGTTTCAAGTTTCTTTGCAATTTCCAGAACTGGATCATCAATTCCTAGCTTATCAAGTATTTCATCACATGCCTTTTTAATAATTTTTGCACGAGGATCGAAATTTTTGTAGACGCGATGACCAAATCCCATTAGACGGAAACCATCGTTCTTATCTTTAGCCTTATTAATCCATTTATCAGTATCGCCACCATCATTCTTGATTTGCTCAAGCATCTCGATCACTGCCTGGTTAGCACCACCATGTAATGGACCCCAAAGTGCTGAAATACCCGCAGATATAGAAGCATATAAATTACAGTCTGATGAACCCACCATTCGAACGGTAGAAGTTGAACAATTTTGTTCATGATCAGCATGGAGAATGAATAAAACATTCAATGCCTTTACTATTACTGGATCAATATCAATCTCTTCGGTACGCTGACCAAATGTCATATTCAGAAAATTACTTACGTAATCCAATCTATTCTGTGGATATATAATCGGATGTCCAAGTGATTTCTTATAAATCCAAGAAACCACAGTAGTCATTTTTGCGAATAACTTGATTATTGTTAGATTTTGCTCTTCAGGAGTTTGCTTAGCATTTAAAGATTCAGGATAAAAAGAAGAAAGTGAGCAAATTAGGGATGAAAGCTGACCCATAGGATGAGATTTTGATGGGAAACCATCGAAAAACTTCTTCATATCCTCATGAATCAATGTATGTCTTGAAATACTTGCCTGAAAAGCATCAAGTTTTGCTTGATTTGGCAATTCACCATAAATCAGAAGATAGGCAACTTCGATAAAAGTAGATTTCTCTGCTAATTCTTCAATACCATAGCCTCTGTATTTTAATATTCCTTCTTCTCCATCCAAAAATGTAATTGCACTTTTGGTTGCTCCTGTATTTTTATATCCAGAATCAAGGGTTATGTATCCACTTGCGTCCCGAAGTTTAGAAATATCGATGGCCTTTTCACCTTCAGTTCCAGTAATGATTGGCAGTTCGTAAGTTTGTTCTCCTATTGTTAAGGATGCTGATTCTGACATATAATTCGAATAGTTGAAAGACAAAACTAATAATTATGTGCGCTTTTGAACTAATTTTCATCAAAGCATTTGCAATATTTTTGTTAAAAAATTAAAAAAACATTTCATGCATAAAAATCAGGCTGCAATATTTTGAAATCTGATCGTAAATTTTCAGAAATCAATTTCATACATTATTTAGATGAAAGTTACTTTTTTGCGATGGTCTCCTTGACCTCGCCACAATGAAGCATCTCATCCCCATAATAAGGATTCATAATCTCCTCTTTCGAAGAAAGCCAATATCCACCTTCTCCATCATTTGCCATCGGACAATATTGGACATAAATACTACCCGAAGAGATTTCAGATTGTTTAAATAATGTAATCACATCATTACTTAGTAAAGTAAAACTGGTACGCTGTATTGACAAATCTGTACTTTCAGCAATTTTATCTGCTAAAATTGCTGTATTCTCAGATCCTTTTATTTTGCGCAATGCTGATCCTAGTTCTACTGCTGCAATCTTCGCATCAGATGCATTTGAAGTAACAAGAAGATCTTTAAGATTTTCATAACATTTAAAAGCATGATTGATTGTTGTATCTTTTAATGCAACCGGAACTGCTGGTGCAATTGCAAGTGTATCAATTGCAGGAGTCTCTTTAGATTCCTGAGTTTGATTACAAGCAGCGAGCAAACCTGCAATTGCCAAAATTGAAATAGTAAGTTTTAGTTTATACATGATAATTTGATTTTAGATCTCAAATATCGAAATTTTAATGTAATCAAATGAAGAAATAAAGGAAATTCGCCAGACAGTTGAAAACATAGCAGATCATTAAATTCCTAAAGTTATCTTTTAAGAATGAGATATCCCCTATTTATATTTTTAATAACCCGAGATCGATATAATGAAAGTTGAACTGATACGGTTAAAATTGATCAAACAAATCTCTGTAGCCAATTAATTTGATTATTGAAAGCAATATCTGTGTAGTATAGGTCGGTTCAGCCCTTTCCTTCGATTAGTTCCGGCAAGAAATAGCCTTCCATTTAAATTAACAGTAGCCGGAAACTAGCTCCTGAGGCAAGGTTTATTTTACGCTAAGCGGTATATCATAGGGAGGGGCAGCCCAACAAAAGGACCAAAGCCATTTGAAATAAACCCGGGTGGCAGCTGTACCTTTTTGCAAATGAATTTCACGATATCTTTTAAATCTGCCGCAAAAACTACTATACAATACGGGGCTGGCCCGACCGAAAAAACACAGACCTTGCTTTCTAAAACAAGAGAAAATTATTCAATTTAAACAGTATCCTAGCAAGCTTTTATAAGGAACTCAGGATAATAGTAAAAAAATCATTTCCTAGTCCATCACCATTCGGTGAAAGCAAGGGATCAATCTCAATATATTGATTAATAATTTCAATACCTGGCATGTCCGTTATAGGGGGGAGGTGGAAATATACAATTGATCAATAACAGAATGAAATCTCGGACTATCAGACTAGGGCTTTTACATAAAGTTCTTCCACTTTTTTACGGGCCCATTCTGTTTTCCTGAGAAATTTTAGACTGGATGGAATACCCGGATTTTCAATAAAACAATTGATTCTGATTAGTTTACCCAGTTTATCCCATCCATATTGATCTACCAAATATATGAGAATCATTTCGAGGGTTTTACCATGAAGTGGATTATTTGGCTGTTCTGTATTCATTAATCTAATATTTAAAACAGTACAAATGTATGAACCGCTTTTGGATTTTTTGATTTAACAAGGATTGTCGGACATCTGATTTTTAATTTTCATAGATTTGCAAGTATATGTCCCATTTCTCGGGCAGCCAAAATCCGCAAAATATGAAATATAAATTAGGTGAATTCGTTCGGTTTGTCAACGAACGAAGAGAAGGCTATATCACACGGATAATTGACGAAAGCACTATTGCTGTAACAGACGATGATGGTTTTGAAATTCCGGTTTTGGCTAATCAGGTTACGTATGTACATGGAAAATCTGAAGTTTCTGATGATTTGAAATCTGAAAACCTTTCTGATCAGAACGCTGCACAATTTGATTCTAAGGGTATATTTCTTGCCCTTAGTCCTGATAAAAGAAGTCCCTCAGTAGTTCATTTCCAACTAATCAATTCCAGTTCGTGGCAATTGCTTTTCACTTTAAATTCCCAGAAAAAGAATCAGTTTAAAGGTGAATATGCAGGTGTTTTAAAGTCTCATTCGGCAATTCAGGTCTATTCAGGTTCTTTAAATGAGCTCGATCTTTGGCCCGAATTTCATATTCAAATGCTTTTATACAGCCAGGGAAATGAAGAGATGCAAAATCCTATAGGATTTTCAGAAAAATTCAAAGCCAAAGATTTTTCTGGAGCCAAAAAGCAACATAAATTAATTGAACAAGCCGCATGGATGATACAGCTTGACAGTCAGGAACCTATCATAGATCCTGAAAAATTAAAAGAAAGCTTTTTCAGGCCTGCGGCAGCAATAATTGAAATAGAAAAGCCGGCAAAAGAAATAGACCTGCATATTGAAAAACTACGGGATGATTATCAGTTCTTGAGCAGTTCAGAAATACTCGATATCCAAATCAACTATTTCCGAAAATCTCTTGATGCGGCAATTGTTCATAAACTACCTTCTCTCATTTTTATTCATGGCTCAGGAAATGGTATATTAAGAAACGAAATATATAAAATCATCAGCAAGCATGCACAGGTTAAAACGTTTATGGATGCACATAAGGAAAAATTTGGATACGGCGCAACTGAGGTCTTCATCAAAGTATGATAAACCTGTCGATCTTTGTAACCGTGTCAGCCTTTGTAACCCTGTCAGCCTTTTAAAGGCTGACAGGGTTACTTGAAATATTATTATCTTTGCAAAACGATGAAAAACTATGGTATCCTTCTGATATCTCTAAATCTACCCTCTTAATCCAAACACTCTCCTTTTTATACATATGCTCAACCCAGAAATAGAAAAGCGAAAAACCTTTGCCATTATTAGTCACCCAGATGCTGGAAAAACTACATTAACAGAAAAATTTCTATTATTTGGGGGAGCAATCAACACTGCAGGTACCGTAAAACGGAATAAAGCAAATCAAAGCAGCACGTCCGATTTCATGGAAATTGAAAAGCAAAGGGGTATTTCTGTAGCCACTTCCGTAATGGGTTTTGAATATAGTGGAAAACGAATAAATATTCTCGATACGCCAGGTCATAAGGATTTTGCAGAAGACACTTATCGTACTTTATCTGCGGTAGATAGTGTTATTCTTGTTGTCGATAGCGTAAAGGGTGTGGAAGAGCAAACCCAAAAGCTAATGGATGTCTGCAGGATGCGAAATACTCCGGTCATCATATTCGTAAATAAGCTTGACCGCGAAGGAAAAGACACCTTTGAACTTCTGGATGAACTTGAGAAGAATTTAAATATCAGTGTTTGTCCGCTCTCTTGGCCAATCGGGCAAGGTTATAATTTCAAAGGGGTATACAACATATTTGACAAGCAACTCAACTTGTTTAAACCTGATAAATCAAAGATCAACGAACCGGTAATACAGGTTAAAGATCTTAATGATCCTCAACTTATCCAATTTCTACAGCCTAAAGAACTTAAAATCTTGCAAGATGACCTAGAACTTGTTGATGGAGTTTATGGAAACTTGGATAAGGAACTTTATCTGGAAGGTCTCTTGGCTCCTGTTTTCTTTGGAAGCGCAATCAATAATTTCGGGATTCGCGAATTACTTGACACTTTTGTCGCCATTGCACCAAGTCCGAAGAGCCGTGAGGCCAATGAAAGGATGGTTTTGGCCAATGAAAAGAACTTTACTGGCTTTGTATTTAAAATCCATGCAAACCTTGATCCCAATCACCGCGACAGAATTGCGTTTTTAAGGATATGTTCGGGTAAGTTTGAGCGTAATAAATTCTTTTATCATACCCGGCTAAATAAAAAATTAAAGTTCTCTAATCCTGTAGATTTCATGGCAAATGAAAAAAGTCTGGTGGAAGAAGCATGGCCGGGAGATGTTGTGGGACTTTATGACAGCGGAAACTTCAAAATTGGTGATACGCTCACCGAAGGTGAACAATTACAGTTCAAGGGTATACCAAGCTTCTCCCCAGAAATCTTCAAGGAAGTTGAAAACCGCGACCCGTTAAAATCCAAGCAACTCGAAAAAGGATTACAACAATTAACTGAAGAGGGCGTGGCTCAATTGTTTGTTCAGCAGCCTGGTAATCGTAAAATCATCGGTACTGTAGGAGAACTTCAATATGAGGTAATAGTCTTCAGACTTCAGCATGAATATGGTGCAAAATGTGCATTCAGGCCACTTACCTTTAAGAAATCAAGCTGGATGACCTCCAAAGACAAGAAAATTATCAATGAAATAACTCAACGGAGACATCATCATATTGCAACTGATAAGGATGGGAATCCAGTATTTTTGGCTGATAACGATTGGACATTAAATCTTGCAAAGCGTGATTTTCCAGATGTTGAATTTCATAGTACTTCTGAGTTTAATAAAACGAAGAATTAATTGAAAGTTGAGAATTGATAAGTGAAAATGGAGAGTGGAGAATGACTAGTGTCAGATAAAGATTTTATATTTAGACGCCGAAGGTGGTCGTATATTTATAGAGGATCAGATTTCGCTGAAAAATCGACCCCGAAGGTGGTCGTATGTGGGAACTTTGAATACATACGACCACCTTCGGGGTCGGGAAAAGGTTTACACGGAATTTACTATAAACATGTGACCACCTTCGGGGTCAAAGTA
>JBDNGV010000542.1:0-1425 GCA_041689125.1 Daejeonella sp. | reverse complement strand
CGGCATCAGTATTTTTTATAGGAACATTACACTGCAATCCTGTGATTGAAGCACCAAGCAATGCAAGACTACTGCTGCCAAGAAATGTTCTTCTATTTACACCATTTTCAGACTGAATCTTCATTTTTGAGGCAATAAATTTTAAAAATCTGTTCAAATTAATGTTCAGACATATAGCAATGACCCTGAAACCAAAAAAAGACCTATTCCGATTGAAATAAAATAAGAAAAATTTACTTGACTGAGGTTCGATTGAAATCACAATCAAAATTTAGAGGCTTAAAAAAATCTCAACGATTCAAAAGACAATAAAAGCAGCCCTAGTTAACAGTTTTACGAATTAGTTCTTCTACCAATTTACTGATTTGATCCTCCACGGTTTCGGTATACGGTGCCCGATGTCCATATTCTGCCATGCCTGTAGTCCCTTCATATCCACCTTCTTTCAAAACCCTCAGACTTGGTACATAACTTAAGAGATCATTGTTGTAACCAAATACCCAGGTATCATTCCATCCATATAAGCCCTTAAATTTCAATGAATAATCTACAACAGTTTCTCCGGTGAGTGCAATAAAGACAAAGTCCTTACCGAATCTCCATACCTGCACCGGGTATTTTACTCGGTCGGGAGGAGAACCCATTGTTTCATATTGCCTGATCTGGTGTTCGAGTTCGCGCTTTTCCATTCCGCTAAGATTTGGAGCCTGTCTCTTTAATTCTTCTAAGGATAAGCCCGCCTGCAGCATCAATTCTGTCTCTCCCATTGCGGAATGGATGGGTCCGTTGAGTGCTTTCATCGGAGCAGAAACTACTTGTTTCACTGCCTCAGCTAGAATCTTTCCATACATTGAGGCGAGTTCAGTTGCTTCATCATCATTTCCTCTGATACGTGGCAATGGATTAGCATCTCCCCCACAGTTCTGTATAAACATGGCTGTAGAACCGGGAAATGCTTTCTCTAATTCAAGTTGCGCAAAACCAGCATAATCACCGCTGATACTGAGTCCGCCAAGTGCCGTTGTATGACAAGAATAACCAAAAATAAGAGCTTTGATTTGTCCTCCCGACTTTATTGTGATTACCGGAACATCTTGGTCAACTTGTCCGCCAAAGCCACGTGTTTCAGGCCCACGAGATCTGCGGCGGTTAACCGCAATACCGGCAAGCCCTTGCTCAAAATGCAGTTCAGCAGGTGCCATATTCTTTAGGGCATCTCCAATTACCTCATCATATTTTTTGTAGACCATACTTGTATAACGGTCTTTCACAGCGGCCTCTTCAGGTGTAAATTCATAATAAAGCCATAGCACATCTTCTGTAACCGGACAGGAATGATTATGAGAGGTATTTAGGATCAGTCGATCCCGTTTAATCTTATATTTATCCAGCGCACTTTCGGTAATCTTTGCCACCATCTTTTCG
>JBDNGV010000541.1:0-1707 GCA_041689125.1 Daejeonella sp. | reverse complement strand
TGTAAACAGATCGCAAAAAAGTATACGGAAATGGAGATGGTTTTCTATACCTATGTGGTTATGGTGATTCTTCTTGCTCCCTTGGTCTTCTATTATGAGCCCGACATCTTTGCGAAAATACCTTCATTTACAACGCAAACCTGGACAGGAATGGCACTACTTACTTTCTTCCACAATTTTCTTTCCATGATCTTATTTTTCAAAGCCTTGAAAGTTCTTGATGCGATGCAGGTGGCATTATCGAATTATTTGATCACATTTATGGGCTTGCCTATTGCCGCTATTTGGTTGGGAGAAACCTTGAATAATCAGGCCATAGCCGGCGGGGTGCTGGTACTGATTTCTACCTTGATAATAACTATAGTGGATTATAAGTACAATAAAAAAATGGCTGTTGCAGATTAAAAACAAAAATATACAAATGAAAAAAGATGAATTAGTTGGTGTTGTTCCTATTATTCCAACACCATTTACTCACAATGAGGAGATTGATGCTGACGGATTAAGGCGCTTAGTGGATTTCGCAGTTAACAGCGGAATAAAAGCGGCTTGCCTTCCTGCATATGCAAGTGAATTCTATAAATTATCTGATGAAGAAAAATTACAGGTAGTTAAAATAGCCGTTGAACATTCCGCCGGACGTTTGCAGATCGTAGCACAGTCCAATCACCCATCTTTGAAAGTTGCCATAAAGTTGGCACAGGCAAATGTCGAAGCCGGTGCAGATGTCATATCATTGGCTGTCCCTAGAATATTTAATTTGCCGGAGGATTCTTTAAAAGAGTATTTGTCCGGATTTTTTTCTTCTATACCGGAAACTCCGGTACTCGTTCAGGATTTCAATCCGGGTGGCTCATCGATCAGCGTAAAACTGATTACAGAATTGATGGATAAGCATCCTAATTTTAAGTACCTGAAACTTGAAGAACCTTTGTGTGCCCCTAAGTTTGCTGAAATCATTAAAAGTACTGCTGGAAAGGTAGGTTTGTTTGAAGGATGGGGAGGGCTTTATATGCTTGAACTAATACCGGTTGGAATTACCGGCGTTATGCCTGGCTTAGCTGTTTCGGATATTCTTCAAAAGGTATTTAATTTACGAAAGGCTGGTGATAATGCTGCAGCTTTCAGTCTTTTTGAAAAGGTTATGCCTCAGATATTCTTCTCGCTTCAAAATATGGAATTGTTTCATTACGTTGAAAAAGAGTTGTTAATGGCCAGAGGAATATTAACCAATAGTGTAGCTCGAAAAGCCGCCTATATTCCCGATGCAGCAACAGCCGCCTATGTCAAGGAACTGAATGATCGTGTTGTTAAAATAGTGCAGGAAGGTAAAATATAGAGGTCTAAGAACGGTGAGTAGTCCGATTCCGGCCTCTGAACTCGCCTGCCTGCCGGTAGGCAGGGAATCTCCTTATTCTCTCACCAATGCTATGTCATTGCGGGCTTGATCCGCAACCTTCTCATTATCAAATTATTGCTCTGTCATTGCTGGCCCGACCCGCAACCTTATAATTCTCTCACCAATGCGATGTCGTTGCTGGCCTGACGCCTATCATAGCGGGCTTGATCCATGTCATTGCGGGCCCGACCCGCAACCTAACCAGCTATCCATTGAACAAAAATCCGTGTCTCTTAAATCTTGCTAATGAAATTAAACCACAGCGAGTCTGAAGACTCTTTTTCATTGAATAATCCGTAGAGACGCTA
>JBDNGV010000540.1:0-8583 GCA_041689125.1 Daejeonella sp. | reverse complement strand
TTCAAAATGGAGAGAAGGAAAAACGGGCCGAAGAGTTGACCATTGCTATCACTGAACTTAAGTATGCGCAAGATGATATTCGTAAACTCAATGATGAATTGGAACAAAAAGTAGCCGAACGTACTGCACAGTTGGAATATGTTAACAAGGAATTGGGATCATTTTCCTATTCCGTATCGCACGATTTACGGGCTCCAATCAGAGCCATAAATGGATATACGAGCATTCTGATGGAAGATTATGCCGAAAAGTTTGACTCTGATGGAACAAAAGTTCTTAATTCAATTATTCACAATTCAAAAAAAATGGGTCTACTCATTGATGATTTGTTGGCATTTTCCAAATTAGGAAGAAAGCAGGTAACAGTTTCGGAAATTAATATGACTGCACAAGTAAATTTGATACGAGAAGAATTATTATTTGATGAGGGTGAAAACATACCTGAATTTAACCTCAATGCGCTTCCTCGGGCCAAGGGAGATCCGTCACTGATTAAACAGGTATGGATTAATCTAATCTCTAATGCTATTAAATATTCGAAGTATAAGCCAAAGACTACCATAGAGATTGGAGCGTATGAAAAAGACAATCTTGTGGTTTATTATGTTAAAGATGAAGGAGCAGGATTTGATATGCAATATTATGATAAGCTTTTTGGTGTTTTTCAAAGATTACATTCGCAGGAAGAATTTGAGGGGACAGGTATTGGCCTGGCTATTGTAGAAAAAATAGTGAATCGGCATAGCGGATCGGTTTGGGCAGAATCAAAATTAAACGAAGGATCATGCTTTTATTTCAGTTTACCTAATTTTAACCTTTAAATCAAAAAAAATGAATCACGATGATGTTGAAATATTATTTGCTGAAGATAGCATGGACGATGCAGCACTTGCCATTCGCGCGCTAACAAAAAGTGGCTTTACAAACAAGATACATCATGTTAAAGATGGAGTAGAAGCCCTTGATTTTATTTATTGCACCGGAGCTTACGTTGCTCGAAATGGGCTGCAATATCCTAAACTAATCTTACTTGATTTAAAGATGCCCAAAGTAACCGGAATGGAGGTGCTAGAAAAAATCAAATCTGATCCGAAACTGAAAAGCATTCCGGTGGTAATACTTACTTCATCTAAAGAAGACCCAGACATAAAAAAGTGCTATGCTCTGGGGGCCAATAGTTATATTGTTAAACCTGTTGACAGTGATAAATTTTTCCTTGCTATTAAAGAGATTGGAATGTATTGGTTGATCTTAAGCGAGTAGACAACATAATGAAAACCATTGATGAATAATTTCCGTACAGTATAAATGGAGAGTGATTAGTTCACACAAATGCTAATAATATATCTATGCCAAATTCCTGGACAGAAAAAACTCAATATCATTGGTTTTATAAAGTTCAGATAAGAAATAAAACAAAAATCAGCATTAAAAAATAGTATGAAATAATGGCATCTAAACTTAGAATACTTATTCTTGAAGACAATTTGAATGATGCTGATTTGCTTAATCGCGAATTAAAAAAATCCGGATTGAGTTTTACATCTGAAATTGTTCAGACACGTAAAGAATATGAATTTGCTCTTCAACATTTTAATCCAGATTTAATATTATCCGATTATTCACTTCCTTCATTTGATGCAGTTACAGCATTCCGTATTAAGCAAAATAAATTCCCACTTATTCCTTTCATTATTGTTTCGGGTATTATCGGAGAAGAAAATGCTGTTGAGCTTATAAAGAATGGAGTTACTGATTATACTCCTAAAGATAAATTATTTTCATTATCCTCAAAAATTAACAGGGCATTAAAAGATTCAGAGCAATGGAAAGAAAAACAATCTAATGATGAAAAATTAAAAATACAAGCTATAGCATTAACTAAGGCTAATCAGGATCTCGTATTTCAAATTACAGAGAAAGAAAAAATTGCGGCTGATCTAATTATCTTAACAGAAGAATTAAAAGCACAGAAGGAGGAATTAAGGATAGCCAATGAAGAGCTTCATGATAAAGCTCAGCTTTTGCAGCGGCAGGAAGAAAACCTGATCATTGTCAATGAGGATCTTCTGCGCCTAAATCAGATTCTGGAAACACGTGTTTTTGATAGAACAGCTGAACTCGAAAACCTGAATCGAATCTTAAAGAATTTGAATTTAACAAAAGATAAGTTTCTGTCTATTATTTCGAATGATGTACGCAACCCTTTAACGGCCATGTTGATCTCATCACAAAAATTAAACCGCGATACAGAAAACCCTGCTTTTGACTCTATCCAGCCAATGGTGAAAATTATTCATCGCACTTCAAATAAAATTGTTCAGCAATTGAATGAACTTCTTGAATGGGCCCAATTACAAAAAGATAAGACAACGATAAACACCGAAAAACTACATTTGATTCTAGCTGTAGACCAGAGTTTGGAATTGTTAAAAGCAAATGCCCTGAAAAAAAATATTTTTCTTGAAAACGAAGTTCCATTTGAGCACTTTATAAATGCAGACCTATTTATGTTTCGCTCAATTATTCATAATTTGGTTACAAATTCAATTAAATATACTCCAAAGGGAGGGTTGATTAACGTGAGTGCTCAAAAGGCAAATAGTATGGTAGAGATTTCTGTCAAAGATTCGGGAATTGGTATGGATGAAGGTATAATAGAAAATCTGTTCACGAACTCAGCTTCTAATCAGGCATCAGGTATAAAAAATGAAAGAGACTCCGGTCTAGGTTTAAAGCTTACGAAAGATTTTGTCACCCAACATGGCGGTACCATCAAAGTTATAAGCGAAAAAGGAAAAGGAACCACTATTATTTTTACCATACCTGAATATTGACTCTAGTTAATCATTTATAACTATCAGCGTCCCGATATGCTTTGATCAATGCCAATTCTCCATCTTTACCCGGTAGTGCATTTCCATGTTCCATTCCTATGATTCCCTTAAACCCTTTACTATCAATATATTTGAAAACATTTCGGTAATTAATCTCACCGGTGCCCGGTTCTTTTCTACCTGGATTATCGCCAATCTGAATGTATGCGATCTCATCCCAGCATTTTTCCATACTTGGAATTAGATTACCTTCATTACGCTGCATGTGATAAATATCATATAGGATTTTACACGAAGGACTTTTAACTCCTTTGCAGATCATATAGGTCTGGTCTGAATGGCGCAGGAACAGGTTAGGAGTATCACTTAGTGGCTCAAGTACCATGATCAATCCATTTGGCTCCAAAATTTCGGCACCGCGTCTCAAAGCCTCGATTACATTTCCTGTTTGTATCCCCATCGGAAGGCTGCGCTCAAAATCTCCGGGAACAACAGTTGCCCATTTCGCATTGACACGCTTAGCTACATCCACAGCCTGACGACATCCATTTAAAAAGATGTCGATGAATTCTTTTTTACCTGCAGCGAGAGTATTTGCACCGTTTCCTCCTTTATCAACCACGAATACACCCATAGTCATGTTGAGCTTAGCGAGTGTATTTCCTATCTCTTCCTGTAAAGCTACCGGGCGTTTCATTAAGCCATTGTCCTCAATGCTCCTGAAGCCTTGATCATGCATAAATTTAATCTGATCAATAAAATTCTCTCCGGCATGTGCGGCAAACATACCGGCATGCGGGGCATAGTTTAAATTAAAGGTTTTTTCTGCCTTATTTTTAGTTGGAAGGCCAGTAGCGAGGGCTGAACTACCTGCAGTAGCACCCAATCCGAGCATGACACTGCTTTTTAAAAATTCACTTCGTTTCATTTTCTGTTATTTTAATTCTGTTTATACTACTTTAGTTATCCCCGGAATAGCATAGGGGTAGGTTCCATCAAAATTTGGTAATACTTTCGGTAGCGCATCCCATGCAAGGCGATCAGGCATCAGATTGATTTCTGAATTAAGCGCATCATCCCATTTGACTAGGTTGCCAGAATAGGAAGCATAGCGACCTAAAATGGCAGTCATAGTACTCTTAGCAGCATTTTCTGCATCCGAAAATTTAAATTGGTTGGAAGCTATAGCAGCAAACAGCTCATCATGTTCTGTTTGGTATGGATTTGGATCTGCCTTACCATCATAATTCAGCAATGCTTTTCCTTTATGATCCCAGATATTTCCATTACCATTCGAGCCTAGGAATATTTTTCCTTTAGTTCCTTGAAAGCTTTCATCTACGCGGTTTGCCCCACCGGTATAGTGGCGGCACTGACTAGAAATTACGCTACCATCATCGTAAACAAACTCAATAGAATGACTGTCATAGATCTCGCCATAATCTTTTCCTGTTCTTAAAAAACGACCCCCTGCACCATAGGCAGAGACAGGATATTTATTTTTCACCCAATTGGCCACGTCTATATTATGAACATGCTGTTCAACGATATGATCACCGCAGAGCCAATTAAAATAATACCAGTTACGCATTTGGTATTCCATTTCAGTTTGGTTCGGCTGCCTGGGATTTACCCACACACCACCGCTATTCCAGAAAACTTGACCTGATGTAATATCTCCAATTTCTCCTTTATGAACTCTGCCAACAATTTCCAAATAGCTTTTTTGGTAATGGCGCTGAAGACCTACCACAACATTCAGCTTTTTACGTTTTGCCTCTTCAGCTGTTGCAAGTACACTACGAATTCCCGGAGAATCTGTGGCTACAGGTTTTTCCATGAAAATCTGTTTGTTCTGCTTTACTGCTTCTGCAAAATGTACCGGTCTGAATCCAGGAGGAGTGCAAAGCATTACCACATCAGCATCTTCCATCGCAGATTTGTATCCATCAAAGCCAACAAACTTTTTATCATCGGGCACGCTAATTTTTTCAGCGCCGAATTTATCCAATAAGGCCTTATGACTTTTCTCGAGTTTATCAGGAAAAGCATCAGCCATTGCTACTAGCTTTAAATTAAATTTGGTGCTTAGAGCTTGAAATGCAGCCCCTGTACCACGGCTACCGCAGCCAATCAGGGCAATCTTAATGATGTCAGAGCCACTTGCATAGGCGCCGGCAAGAGGAATACCACTTAATAATGCACTACCTGTGAGGATGGCTGAGGTTTTTAGAAAATCCCTCCGGTCCTTAGTTTCAGAAATTTCGTTCTTCATGTTATGTATATTTTGAATTAATAATCAGCTATGGGTTCACGATCGTAATATGCTTCAATTTCTACCTTTGAGGGGGGATTTAATGGTCGCACCACTCGTATTCCAACAAATGTTGCACCGGTTAACCACCAATTGCTTTTTGGGATCTGAGGGTCTATTTGCTTCCACTCCGGGTGTGATCCTCTACGGCTTGCCGAGCGCAAATCAGAGGCTTGATCTTCATATGAACCTCCCCGTACAGAATTCGGGTATAAAGTCTCAATAGGCACAACCGGATCCTGAGCGATTGTGCCGGCGAATTTCGAGTAGGTGTCTGGCTTGTACTGATCAAAGGTCCATTCGGTGACATTTCCATATATATCATAAAGACCCCAAGGATTAGGTTTTTTCCCTCCTACAGGATGTGTTTTATTATCGCTGTTTGCTTTGTACCATGCAAATTCATCGAGGCTAGATCCATTGGGTTGTGAATACGGGCCGGTTGTTTGGGCTCTACAGGCATATTCCCACTCGGCCTCAGTTGGAAGCCTGTAAAATTCACCTGTTCTGGCATATAGCCATTTACAGAATTGAATGGCTGAGTATTGGGTCATGCCGATTGCAGGGAAACCTTCTTTACCCATGCCCCAGGTCATGTCTACATATGGTTTTGTGGGCCGCGTTAAGGCATCGACCTGCTGTTTGAGAGGTATTTTACTTCGGCTTATCTCTTGGTTTTTGTAAACAAATGGCTCAAAAAAGTCCCATGTAACTTCATGTTTCCCCATCCAGAATGGGCTAATCTTTACCTGATGTTGTGGGCCTTCATCCGGGCGTCTACCTACTTCAGTCAGCGGACTACCCATATTAAAACTACCACCGGGAATGGCGATCATATCAAATTTCAGATCAGTTCCTTCAAAGCTCTTTGTATAATTTTTAAAATCATTTTCCTGAGCAAAAGTGAGGACAGGGAATAAAATTAAGCCAAGGAATGCGGATTTGAAATGAAGGGTAAATGATCTCATGAATAATGTATGCGATTGAAAAATAAATATGCTCAATTTTATTTTAAGTTTTATGGAATTACGAATTAAAAGAAGCAGTATTAAAATTGAAAATTGCCAATGGAGAACATCGTTAGATAGTTGTTTTACACAATTATTGCTAATTTCTTAATTTTAAACCTTAAAATAAAGTGGATATTGAGATTTTTCTTTAGGCGTTTAAACACGTGGCAAAGCCATCCCTTTGGGGCTGTCCGCTCTATCTTTTTGGCTCCAAAAACCCAAAAAGGATGCCGCTTCCATCGTTAACGCAGCCACTGCAAGATTTATGCACTTGTGTAGCTATTTGAGATCATTATAACGGCAATTTCCAATCTGGAAATTGCCGTTATAAGCTATTGAGTAGTGTATTCTGGAATGTTCCTCATTGCAAAATGCTACTTTAGGGCAGACTGGTTGGAGTACTGAACCCTTTTAGAAAATGCAATTAACTCTTTATTTTTTAGCTATTCTATAAAGCCTTCCCTCATCGGTAATGGCATAAAGCGCTCCATCTTTACCTTGCATTGTTGATCTGAAACGCTGGTTTTGATCAGCAAGTAGTCTTTCTTCTCCCACAACTTTGTTGTCTTTGATTACTAATCTTAAAATGTGCTTGCCACTAAGTGCACCTATGAACAAATTGTGTTTCCATTCAGGGATCATATTGCCAGTGTAAAAGGACATTCCGCTTGGAGAGATTGATGGATTCCAGTAGTAAATCGGCTGCTCCATGCCTTCTTTTTGCTGTATTGCTTCACCTATCTTAACACCGCTGTATTCCATTCCATAAGTTATGGTTGGCCAGCCATAGTTCTTGCCAGGTTTTACCAGGTTAAGCTCATCACCTCCCATAGGTCCAAATTCTGCAGTCCAGATGTCGCCTGTTACCGGGTGGATTGCAAGATTTTGAACATTTCTATGACCATAAGAATAGATCTCAGGTCTTGTATCCGAACCATTCCATATAGGGTTGCCCGGTGCAGGTTTACCATCTTTGGTTATACGCAATACTTTACCGTTGGCAGAGGTTAAAAACTGAGCCTGTGGCCTGGTCTCCATTGAAGAACGTTCTCCTGTTGTAACCAGTAAATTTCCGCTTTTGTCAACGAGCACTCTGCCTCCATAATGTCCAGTACTTGGGTGTGCCGGATCAGCTTTGTAAATTACGTTTACATTTTCAATTCTTTTTTCATCAGCAGACAGGGTTCCTTTAGCAACCGCAGTCAGGTTTCCTGTACTGGTTTTTTCAGAAAATACCCAGTAAACAATTCTATTTTTTGAAAAAGCAGGATCAATGGTCAATCCAAGTAAACCTCCTTGGCCACTTGAATTTACTTCAGGTAAACCGGTAATTGCTTCACTAACTTTGCCCGCAGTGGTCACAATTCTCATTGTACCGGTTTTCTCTGTGATCAGTAGTCTTCCATCAGGAAGAATTGTGATTCCCCATGGTCTCTTCAATCCATCGGCAAGTACTTTTATATCCAGTGGAGTTTTGGTTTTTGTTCCTGCAATTCTGGTTTGACCTATGAATGCAGGAGAATAATTATTGTTTGGAGCTAATTTCTCTACTGGCGACTTGCTGGTGTCTTGAATTGTGATGTAGCTTATTGAAGCAAAGCCATTGTTGCTGTATGCATTTAAAATTAATGTCACGCCTGAAGCGAAAAGATAAAACTTCTTAGTCATTTTGATAGTTTTTTTTAAACAATTGCACAAATTAATTAAATATCTGCATTAAACAAGGTTCACCTCAATGATTTCATGTCAATCACAAAGCGATAATGCACATCTCCTTTAAGTGTTCGTTCATAAGCTTCATTGATTTGGTCAATATTGATCAGTTCGATGTCTGAGGTGATATTGTGTTCAGCACAGTAATCCAGCATTTCCTGAGTCTCTTTCGTACCACCAACCAAAGATCCAACAAGGCTTCTATGGCCACCAATAAGCTGAAAAGCAAAAACATCTTCAGGGTTTCGTGGAGCCCCCAATAGAATCATTACGCCATTAGAACGGCTTAACACCGTGACTTCGACTCCCGGAGAAGAGGCAATTTTAACAGCCATATGCCCTAAACCACCAAGGCCTACAACAGCCAGATTGTCCCCTTTTTTTACATTCCAGATAGTCCTCGCAATTACTACAATACCCGCAAGAATCCACAAAGCATTTAACACCTACGGTATCACCGGCTTTTTTTCGGTTGGAAGAGATTTCTCCACCTTTTATATTTCTGGTTCAGAAGGAATGAATACTAAGGTGTTCGAAATGACGTGCTTTCCTACTGCCGTCATTTCGAGGGAGGCACGACCTACCGTCATTTCGGGGGAGGCACGACCGAGAAATCTGTTGACTAGTACCTTATATTATCCTGTTGCTTCTTGTACTCAGGGCTATCCATTTGCAAGAGATTTCTCAACCTTTTATATTTCTGGTTCAG
>JBDNGV010000539.1:0-5597 GCA_041689125.1 Daejeonella sp. | reverse complement strand
CTAGATTGAGAAACAATGACTACAATTAAAACTTAAAAATGAAAATTATTTTTCAGGACGAGTATCTTGAAGAGCTCGCAGAAAACAAAGAGGCTGGAAAAAGAAGGTATCCTACAGATGTTGAAACGGCATTTAAGAAAAGGATTTTCCAGATCAAACATTTGGCCGGAACACAGGATTTAAGGGATATCAAATCACTGCATTTCGAAAAGTTAAAAGAAAAGAGATATTCAGGTAAATATTCGATACGATTGAACAAAGCTTTCAGGCTAATATTTCAAATCGGAAAAGACGAAAGCCTGGAGGTGATTATAATCGAAGAGATAAATAATCATTACGGATAAGAGATTGAAACTTCTACGCTTCACGCGTAAATAAACCTATATAATATGAACAAACACGTCATAAATTCTAAAGGTGCTGAAATTGAGATCCAGGCTTACCACCCCGGAGAGTTTTTGTTGGAAGAAATTGAAGAGCGTGAAATTCTCAAGAAGGACGTCGCCCAGGCTTTGAATATTCTCCCTAATAATTTAAGCCTCATCTTCGCAGGCAAAAGAAACATTTCTGCATCCCTCGCACTCAAGATTGGAAGATACTTAGGCACAAGCGCTGAATACTGGTACAATATGCAAACTGCTTATGATTTGCAGATGGCGCGGTTGGAGGAACAGAGAGAAGAGTTCGCTAAGTAGCTTCTTATAATTTCCTGAATTTATTGGGCATTAGTCCAACTCACACAAATCAATAACTCCAGATAAAGCTGGGACATTTGATGTTGGCAAAAGTCAGCAAAAGACCCCTCAGTCTGCCGGTGGCGGACAGCTGCCCTTGAAAAAGCTACCGTGTACCCATATCTTTATCAGCTTTTACATTTTTGCATTGCAAAATGATCCTGAAGGGGTCAAATGTCTATAGAATATCATTTAAAGCTCGAAATTCCGCCCGCCTTTGGCGGGCGCATGTATTTGAAATTCTTACATACGACCGCCTTCGGGGTCGGACGAACAACCCTGTTTCTCTATAAACATGCGACCCTTTCAGGGTCGGTTGATCAGACAAATAAATAAATATTTGTGGGTATACGGTAGCTTGAAAAAGTGGAGCATAAGACGTACACACCGCAGCAAAATGACAGAAATTCCTATTTCTTCTCCGGCACAGCAAACCCCCTATCTCTCATTAACGCATCAATATTCGCATCCCTGCCTCTAAACAAGCGGTACGCTTCGGCCGGATCCATAGAGTTTCTCGGTGCAAAGAGGTACTTAACCAATTTCGCTGCTACATCCTTATCATAAAATCCTCCGGGAGCTTCAGCAAAGGCTTCTGCCGCATCGGCGGTTAAAACATCGGCCCAGAGATATCCATAATAGCCGGTAGCATAGCCTTCGCCTGAAAATACGTGTCCGAAATGCGGGGTACGGTGACGCATCACCACCTCTTCGGGCATATTAAGAGAAGCCAGTGTTTCGCGCTCAAACTTATCAGGGTCCAGTCCGTTCGGATCGGCCAGGTGAAGCTTCATGTCCATCAAGGCCGAAGCCAGAAATTCTGTTGTTTCAAAGCCCTGGTTAAAGGTTGACGCCTTCCGGATTTTGGCAAGCAATTCTGCCGGCATGGGCAGTCCCGTTTCATGATGCTTGAGGAACTGGTTGATCACGCGGTCGGTTGATAGCCAACGCTCCAGTAACTGCGACTGGAATTCGGTATAGTCTCTAACCCCGCTGTTCAGCGTCGGGTATTTTACATCCGAAGCGAAGAAGTGTAGCGCGTGCCCAAATTCATGAAAGAAGGTTGTAGCATCATCCCAAGAAACCAGTAAAGGCTCACCGGGGGCAGGCTTTACGAAATTGGAGTTGTTCGAAGCCAATACCGTCTTGTTCCCGTCAAATGTGGTGTGCGAACGGTAGGTGGTAGCCCAGGCCCCAGAACGCTTACCCGTACGAGCAAAAGCATCCAGGTACCAGAGCCCGATGTGTTTGCCGCTGGTTTTATCAGCCACTTCCCAAACCTTTACATCCGGGTGGAATACAGGCACTTTGCCTTCCGCGACCGGGGTAAATTTAAAGTTAAACAGCTCCCACGCGGTGAAAAACATCGCCTGGGTGAGGTTGCCCAGCTCCAGGTATTGCTTTACCTCGTCTGAATTAAGGTTGTATTTGTCCGCACGTACTTTTTCCGCATAGTAGCGGTAATCCCATGGGGCGATAGTCATTTTAGTTTTGCTTGTCGCGTCGGCGATCTTCTGCATATCTGCAACTTCTTCTTTTACGCGCGCAATCGCTGCCGGCCATACCGCCATCATCAGGTCCATGGCATTTTGAGGTTTTTTAGCCATCCGGTTTTGCAATCGCCATGCTGCGTAATTGTCGTATCCCATCAGCCTGACGCGTTCGCGACGCAGCTTTAGGATCTGAGCAATATTTGCATTATTATCATGTGTATCTCCATTATCACTGCGGGAATAATAGGTATTCCAAACCTTTTCACGCAGGGCGCGCTCATCGGAATAGATCAGAAATTCATCCATAGAAGAACGGGTGTTCAGTACAGCATATTTACCCGCCTGTCCGCGATCAGCAGCAGTCTTAGCGGCCGACTTTACAAATGAATCCGGCAAGCCGCTCAACTGATCTTTTGTGATATAGGTGACGTAGTTTTCTTCATCTGCCAGCACGTTATTGGCAAATGAGGTATATAGGGATGATAACTCCTTATTTATTTCCGCGTAGCGTTTCTTATCGGCAGCATTCAAATCGGCACCTTCCATGGCAAAGTTTTCATAAGTGAGCTGCACCACACGCTGCTGATTGGCCGGAAGCGGGTTTACCTTAGATTTATCATAAACTGCTTTGACACGCTGAAACAGTTTCTCATTCTGTGAGATCTTCGAGCTGAACTCCGAGATTTTGGGAGCCATTCCGGCCTGGATAGTCCGGAACTCAGGACTGGACATATTGCTTCCCCAAATACCATAATAGGTAAATGCACGGCCTAGTTCCTCGCCTGCACGCTCCATTGCTTCAATCGTGTTCTTAAAAGTGGGCGCAGCTGTGTTACTCGTAATGGCATCAATTTCTGCGAGGTTTATTGCCATACCTTTTTCTATGGCAGACTTCACATCGTTCAGGCTCATCTTGTCGAAAGCCGGCACCCCGTCATAGGAGCCAGTCCACTCAGCCAATAAAGGATTCATTTCAGTCTTGTTTACATTATTAACAGCAGATTGCTGCGTGCCGCAGCCAGCTATCAGGCCCACAGCAAGCAGGCAGCCTATTTTGGCGGTATTTTTTAAATAACGGTTCATAATTTACATTGGCTAGAGGGGTACCGGTAGACCGGATACTTGCAAGTTACGAAAAAGATAGGTTCAATCTAAGCCCGGCGGAGGACATTGGATGGGTAAATGCTGATTCCAAATGCCATTACCGTTTCCCAAGCAGCCAGCAGGCCGGTATACATGGTGCTAATCGGCTTGAATTATCCACTCAAAAGCAAAATAGCGCTTATTTAACTTAGTTAGACAAAAACCAACAAATCTGTACGCCTACCCCTCCAGCTATACTTCGTATGGTGGAATCGCATTTCTCATAGTCCAAATGAAAATCATATTCTAAAATATCCTGACAACTATTTTGCTAAGTCGATAGGATTCGATATAATTCCAGATTCAGGTAATAAAAGCCTTTGCCAACTTCGCGCCTTTCCAGTACGCCCATTCCCGTCAGTTGTTCCAGATATCGTCGGGCAGTGTTCTCGGCATAGGTACGGCTATCCACGAGATGTCTAACTTTAGTAAATGGCTGGGTAAAAATTGCATTGACTAGTTGTTCAGGGCGCTGAATATCAGTTTCAATCTCCACCGCCGAAAGGATAGCATCTTTGGCCGATAAAATGTCATTAATCTTGTCATACGTAATGTTTGATGTAACCTCCACCGCTTTCAACATATACATCAACCAAACTTTCCAGCTTCCTCCCTGAGTAATGCCTGCCAGTCCGGCGTAATAGTCATCTTTATGATCTATAATGAATTTACTTAAAAAGAGAATCGGATAGTCCAAAAGGCCTTTTTGCGTCAGGTAATTAATGTTGAAAATCCGGCCGGTACGTCCGTTACCATCACGGAAGGGATGAATGGCTTCAAATTGATAATGTCCGATAGCCATTTTCAGCAGCGGATCGATCGGATATTTGGTATCGTCATTTAGAAATTCAAGCAGGTTTTCCATTTTGGCTTCCACAATTCCTTTTCCACGTGGGGGAGTGTAAAACGTTTTTCCTGCATTGGGTCCGGTTCCGCCTTCTTTGATCACGATCTGTGCAATAGGTGTGCGGATACCATCTGAAAATTGGCTTACTTTACGGTATATTTTGACAAAATAATGCATATCCACCGCAGGGTTCTCCTTTGAGTACTGGAAACCATCCCACAGCGCCTCACGGTAATATAAAACCTCTTTTGCAGGTCCGTTCGTCTGACTTAGATTTTGCTCGCTATAAGCTTTATAAAGTTCGTCGTCTGTTGTAAAAATATTCTCAATCGCGCTGGATGCTTTGGCCTCTTGCAAACTGATTGAATTGATAAGCAATCCTTGATTAGGAATAGCGATACTTCTTCCATGCAACCGCGCCAGGGCTGCTTTTGCATTCCCTAATTGTTCATAAATATCCAAATCCTGGTAAAGTTTTTTATCAATAGGCAAGTCCGGAAGTTCGTTCCAAGGTTGGTTCCTGTCGGGATTGATTGGATAAGGCATAAAGCAAATGTAATTATTTGACATTAAAAATCAAATTTTTTAATGTCAATAGGTATTTGCGACCTTAAATTATAGTTATAAATTTGGTTTCACATTAAAAATTGAATTTTTTAATGTTAGGAACAGGTATTTACTAAAATTTTCGGTAAATCGTTCGGTGATATTGTCCACCATATAATCAACTTCTACTAAGATAAACAATTTGCGTTTTCGAAATTAGCAGATAATTAATTATGACAACAGAACCTCTGCAGGAATATTCAATTCACGATGAAACAATTTAGCCAATTCAAGAGTGAGCGGTTTCTTTCCACTTAAAATTGAAGATATATACCCTTTACTCCCAACTTTACCAACCAAATCTTTGTTTCTCAAACCAGCGTCTTTCATTTTGGATTTTATTGCTTCAATTGGATTCGGCATCGGAACAGGATAGTTCACATCTTCATATTGTTTAATCAGCAATAGAGCAACCTGCAATATCTCACCTTCTTTAGTATCCGAACCAACTTGCTTATTAAATAGTTCATCAACCCAGTTTAAATAGTTCTGGTATTGTTCCTCATTTTTAATAACCTTCAATTCCATATTACATTCTTTTAAGGATGATGCTGTTGGCAGCAATTTTATCATATTCAGCATGCGTTCCGAACCATTTCACCTGAATAGCTTTGTATTCAAAAACAACCCTCACTACCAATCTGAATTTATTTCCCATAATGTTAAATACCACCCGATCATCTCCAACCAAACTAGCGTTGCCATAAACTTTTTTTAATTCATTGAAGTTCTGGAAATCGGACTTTTGTTGTTCGTGATACCATTCTAAAAGTG
>JBDNGV010000538.1:0-3187 GCA_041689125.1 Daejeonella sp. | reverse complement strand
CATCAGCCAGCCGGTTTTTCGATCAATTGTAATACCTTGGGCGCCACCAACGGTCATTGACCAATCGCCCAAGCTAGTGTCAATTACATAACCCATCCCTCTTAATGACTTAATTACGTTCGGTGCCACTCTGGTTTCCATAATGATTTCTTTTGCTGGTACTGACCCCAATTCATCCTTCCATCTGAAACGCGGAGCACTGATCGCATCCTGAATATTCATTCCAAAATCTATATTATTCATAGCTACCTGGGGAACAGACTGGAGAATACCAAAACTACCCGGAGAACCCACAATC
This sequence comes from Daejeonella sp., assembly GCA_041689125.1. GTDB lineage: Bacteria > Bacteroidota > Bacteroidia > Sphingobacteriales > Sphingobacteriaceae > Daejeonella. The sequence goes on along the minus strand of JBDNGV010000538.1, from coordinate 2,889 downwards.
AACTGAGGTTTACCATCTTTATGAAATTGCATCATACCTCCTATGCACCATCCAACTGCCTTTCCGGGTGCTACAGAATTTGCTTTTCCTGGCTCAGGACTCATCCAGTCGAGAGCACTGTTAAACACAACTCCTGTATTTCCGGCTACATAACCTGAACCAAAACCTCCACCATGTGTCTGAATGATTACTACTGCATTCCCCCACTTATCAACTGCAGAAAGACTGGTAGTTGCATATCTGTATTTGGATACTGTAGGATCGTCAAGCAGATCAGTGCTAATATTTTGTGATGTCTCTGGTTTCAAACCAGCTTTCCTTTCTTTTACTTTTGCTATTACCTTTTCTCTTTGTTTGGCTATATAGGCATCTGATAGTAACATATCCACCGGTACGGTAACGAATTTCGGATCACCAATGTATTTATCAGAATCGATTCTGCTCAAGTTTACAGCCTCAAGTAAATGAGCCAGGTAATCCACGCTGTTATGACCCATCTTTTTCAGGTCAAAACCTTCCATAATTTTCAGTGTTTGTAACTGCTGTATACCCATTCCCGGAGGAGGGTTATTGTAAACAGTATAATCACGGTATTTAATTGAGATAGGATCAACCCACTGTACCTTATCAGGAACTGATGCCAAATCTTTTTCAGTTATAAATCCACCATCACGTGCAAATGCTGCTGCCATCTCCTTTGCGATTTCACCTTTATAAAAGACATCAATTCCCTCATCGGCTATTCGTCTCATAGTTTTGGCCAAGGGTTTATTTGAAAAATAGTCACCAATAACGTACGGGTCTTTATCATTTTTAAGAAATATCTTTCTTGATTCAGCATGTGGTGAAACTCTAGCAACAGTTCCGGCCCACATAGCCTGATCAAATTCTGTGATCGGTACACCATTTTCAAGATAATCAATAGCACTTTCAAAAACTTCAGATAGCGGCATTGTTCCATAATCTTTCAGTGCCTTGGCCCAACCAGCTAGATTGCCGGGAACGGCGGCAATCCTAGGTCCAATTGTTTCCATTGCACCATGACCAGCGCCATCTGCGACTTTAACATCTTTTTTAAATCTGGTAATCCTAAAAGTTTCGGGAACCCAGCCTCCAAAAACTAGTGATCTAACCCTGTTTTCTTTAGCTGAGTAGATCAACATATATCCCACACCCGCAGTTCCTGACATATAAGGTTCAGCGGCATTAAGAGAAGCAGCGGCGGCAACAATTGCATCAAAAGCATTTCCCCCTTTGACTAAAATTTTCTGTCCCGCAAGTGTTGCCAGAGGATTTGCAGTAGCAATCATTCCATTCTTTCCAAGCGCTGCGGGGCGCAGATTATCTTTTGCTACTTGGGCAGATACTTGCAGATTGAGTAGTACCAGTAATGATACCATACCGAAGATCTGAAAATCTGTCCTGATTCTGTTTATATTAATTTTTTGTATACTCATTGCAAATAAGTTTAAATTATATTTATCCGAAGGGTAAATTTTTAATTCAGTCTTAAAATATTAACATAACCGTTAATTATTTTTCAAAGGGGAATAATGGCTTAGACCTGTTCTCATACTTAAATAAGGTCATATCGGCCTGTGTTACTCCAGGAGTATTCACCTGAATAATGGTTGGACAAACAGGAGCATAGGCGGCTATCGGGGCATTTACTCCTTTAGCTACTATTGCATCAAAGTTAGAAGGCTGAACACCCTGAGAGATTAATTGCTGCAGGCTGAAGGGCATAACTCTTAAGGAAGTCAGCATGATCTCACTACCCTCTTCAGTAGAAACTAATGCTGTTCTTCCCATATTAAAATTAATTTGTCCACCATGCCGTGGATTACTTTCCTGAAATTCACCATTAGTAATACGGAGTAATTTTACATTTAGCCTATAAGTTCTTATGCTATCTTTACCTGTTCCAACTATTATCAGTTCGAATGATTCTCCGGGCTGATAATTTCCTGCCATACGAACAGCTTCAGGATCGTATATACAAACGAAATATTTATACTTCTTACACTCTTCAAATGCTTCCAGAATACAACAGTTATTTGCGGGACCTCCGCCGCCAACATTATCACCCATATCCAGCAGTAAAACCGGTTTTTCACTAGTATCAATCAGGTTCAGTGAAGTTTGAATGTCGTTTTTAACACCTATAAAACTATCTCGTCTTTCGAGAATATAGGTTTCCAATTTCTTGGCAGTTTCAAGTGCTTTTTCCATGTTCCCATTAGCCACTACAATAATCGAGGTTCCCATCTCTTTTACATCTGCATAAGGAAAGCCATGCTGAATACTGAGGGATAAAATCTCAGGATCAAGGCTTAATTCATCAGCATATAAATAAAGACTTTTACAAGGCTCATTAGCAGTTAACTGCTGCTCAATGCTGATTGCAAGAGGAACCTGAACCAATACTTGGACAGGATTAGTTTTACCTTTTAAAAAATCAACCAGCAAATTTGCAGCCTCGAAACCCCGCTGCCTCATGTCAACATGAGGATTCTGTTTATAGGCCACCAAGGCATTGGTGGAAGACACCATCAGCGGACTGACGTTTGCATGTAAATCAAGAGTTCCGAATATAGGAATTGAATCACCTACTCTCTTTCTTAATATACTTAACCAATGTCCGTCCATATCAGGAAAATCTTCTGAAACTCCTGCACCATGGGGAATAACAAGGCATGCATCAACAGGCAGAACTTTTTCGAGTTCTTCCATCATATTTTTCAATAGCACGTTATAGGTATTTGCAGAAACAGCACCACCCGGTGTTGCTGATGCGAACAGGATCGGAACAATTTCCATTCCTTCTCTATCCATAACCTCCAGCATTCCAGCTATTTCATTATGAGCAGTTTGGTACTCTTTTCTGAT
>JBDNGV010000537.1:0-2671 GCA_041689125.1 Daejeonella sp. | reverse complement strand
TACCAGCAGCCGGAAGCTACCTCCTGCGGCAAGGTTTATTTTACCCAAAGCGGTATTTAATTGGGAAGAGTAGCCCTACAAAAGGACGAAAGCCATTTGAAATAAACCCGGGTGGCAGCTGTTGCTTTTTGCAATTGAATTTTATGATATCTTTTAAGTCTGCTGCAAAAAAACAGCAGAACACGGGACTAGCGCAACCGAAGAAGCACGAACCTTGCTTTCTAAAAACAGAAAATTATTCCATTCAAACTTACCCCAGCAAGATTTTATATCGAACTCAGCTTTGTAATAAAAACTGATTCAATCAGTCTCCAAATCTGAGATCAGACTGTATTGTATGATATCTGAATATTTTTTCTAATTTCAGCCCGATGAAATTTTTCCCGCCTGTACTATTATTTTTATTTTCCATATTCTTCATATCCTGCGGTCATATTAGTAAGATAAATGAAGAACCGCCTCCGACATTCACCAAGATAAAAGGGATAAAATATACCGAAGTAAAACGGCGTTTTGGCAACGGACTTTCATTCAATGAGCAGGGATTTCAGCTTGAACCCGAATGGAATATCTATTTCAATGCAGATGATTCGGTACGGATTTTCAGTCCGGAGAAGAAGCAATACATGACCTACCGGATCTTCCACAGTCATAAAGCACTCTTCCAGTTTGCCCGCGAATGGTTCAGAGTGAAACATGTCAGCAAAGACAGCCTTTTGTTCCAGGTTATGGTCCTTGAATCAAGGGCAGTTAAGGAAGAGAAATCTGATATCTTCATGACCCTTTACTCGGATGATTATATTCGGAATGTATTGAAAACTGATCCAATCAGATTAAAGGCTCCAAGTGCTGAAGACAGCTTATTCATTAAATATCGAGCAATTCAGGCTAATAGTAGCCTTGATAGCGCATTTGCTGCACGTAACCCGGTTAGGTTAATCAGCAAAAGCAAAATTACCCGCGCAGAGAAAGTCATGCCAAGGCTCGATCCCTATTTAGGCCACGTCAACCAATCTGAGGAATATCTTTATCCGGAATACCGGATTAATATCGATAATGCTTATCAGGATTTTCAATATTCATTTTCAGTAATCGTTGACTACAAAGGGAGAATGCATTTCAAACAATTTCTGGTTGCTGTTGAGCCCGAATTCTTGGAAACTAAAACTAAAGTAGCAAAGGGGATCATTGATGTTTATCTGCGTAATACATTGGAGATTATACCGGGAAACACCCTAGGCTTTCCGCATTCCAGCGTGATTAATTTGAATGTAATCGGGCGAAAATAAAGCTCAGTCTTCGAATAGCTTGAAGCGGAGAAATAGCAAAAAAGAGAAATTTAGTGTATGATCTTAAACATGAGCTCTTTCATCAATTCGCCCTGCTCTGTATTCGCACTTGCATTGACACCTTTAATTTTCATATCACATTCCCGCAGATAACTGATTACCCGAAACACTTTCTCTTTACTGTAATTTCTTGCTGCCAGATCAAAATCTTTCACAAAGAAAGGGGCTATGCCCAATGCACTTGCTAAACCCTGAGGGGATCTGTCGCTTGCGTAATGGTACTTCAGCACCTTGGTAAAATAAGAGTTTAAAGCTCCAAGCAGAAGCTGAACAGGATTATTTTTGGGATTATCCGCAAAATAATTGATAATCTGATTTACTTTAAATGCATCTTTTCTCGCAATGGCATGCTGAAGTTCAAATACATTGTAATCTTTGCTAATCCCGATATTATTCTGAATATCTGCGGTATTGATCTCATTGCCCGGCTTCACATTCAGCATCAGTTTCTCGAGTTCATTAGCCACTTTAGAGAGATCATTTCCCAAATATTCGGCCATTAATGAGGAAGCTTGAATCTGGATAGAATAACCCTTTTGTCTTACAAACCCTTCAATCCAGCCGGGCACTTTACTTTCATGAATTGACGCAGATTCAAAAACAAGGCCCTTCTTTTCTATGGCTTTGTATGTTTTCTTGCGCTTATCAAACTTACCGTTCCGGTAACAGAAGACTAATATGGTACTTGGTTGTGGGTTCTCAAAATAGCTTAATAATGGATCAGCAGATTTCTTATCATCATCCCCATCTTTGCCCCATTTCAGATCCTGTGCTTCTTTTACCAATACCACTTGATAATCACTCATCATTGGATACCGTTTGGCAGCATTCAGAATACTCATTGGGTCAGAATCCTTTCCGTAAAAAATAGTTTGATTAAAGCCCTTTTCTGCATCAGAAAGTACATTTTCCTCTATATAATCACTGATCTGATCAATATAAAAAGATTCGTCGCCATGAAGCAAATACACCGGTTTAAATTTTCGGTTTTTCAGGTCTTTAATAAGGTCGTTGATGTTCATTTTGGTTCCCGAAATTACAAAATATTGTAATTCTTTAAACATACATTTCGGGTTTGGATTAATATTTCAAATCATTGGTTTCCCGTAAAATTCTAAAATATTCAGAATAGCTAAATTTGGGGATCTCAATTGGCTGTTTTAGTTAAATTTGGACAAGGAGACTAACTCTTTAGCTTGTATAAAGGATTATCAGTTTTGCGATGATTTCCAAGCCATAAATACTGCAATATCTATTCCTTTATACTCCAGATTGTTCATATGCTTTGGCCTTAGTACTACATCTCCGTTAACCTTTTTTTT
>JBDNGV010000536.1:0-2092 GCA_041689125.1 Daejeonella sp. | reverse complement strand
TACCACAGAAGTTTCCCCGAATTTCCTCCACTTAGTACCTTTTGACTATCTTAGTACTACGTAACAAACCATCTAGCAAAAGTTGTAGCACAGTCAAAAAAAAGCATTCAATTATGAAAACTCAAAACCTTAGTCAAAAATTGATCAGTGCTCATCTTATGTCAGGTGAGATGAATCCTGGAAACGAAATCGGATTAAAAATCGATCAAGTTTTACTACAAGATGCAACTGGCACTTTAGTTATGCTGGAATTGGAAGCTTTTAAATTAAAAAAGAGCAAAGCAGAGATCGCAGTTCAGTACATAGACCATAATCTCCTTCAAACGGATTATAAGAACATGGATGATCATATCTTTCTGCAATCAGCCGCAGCTCGCTTTGGATTTTGGTTTAGTAAGTCTGGAAACGGAATTAGCCATGTTGTACATATGGAACGTTTTGGTAAACCCGGGCAAACTCTGTTGGGCTCGGACAGCCATACTCCTGCTGGCGGTGGCATAGGAATGCTTGCAATGGGCACAGGTGGATTGGATGTGGCGCTGGCTTCGGCAGGTGAGCCATATTATATTAAAATGCCAAAAATTATGGGCATCAAGCTCACTGGAAAGCTGCCCGACTGGATAAGTGCTAAAGACATTGTCTTAGAAATGCTGCGAAGATATGATGTAACCGGAGGGCGAGGATATATATTAGAGTATTATGGTGAGGGCCTGAAATGCTTGAGTGCCTGGGATCGACATGTAATAACAAATATGGGTACGGAGTTAGGTGCTACTTCTTCTGTATTCCCCTCCGATGACATCACCCGCGAATTCCTAGTCAGAGAAGGAAGAGCGGCTGACTGGATTAAACTGGAAGCTGATGAAGGGGCAACCTACGATCATTACGAAGAAATAATTTTATCTGAGCTAGATCCTTTAATTGCACTTCCCAGCAGTCCAGGAAAAGTAGTTCCGGTAAGAGAGGTAAGCGGATTAAAAGTAGCCCAAGTCGTTATTGGCTCTTCTGCCAATCCCGGACTGCGCGATTTTTGGATTGTATCTCAAATTGTAAAAGGAAATGTGTTGTCTCCTCATATCTCATTTGATGTTAACCCATCTTCTCGTCAGGTATTGGAAAATTTAATGGAAATGAAAGCTCTTGGGCCATTGGTTGCTGCAGGTGCAAGACTTCATCAATCCGGTTGTATGGGGTGTATTGGTATGGGGCAGGCACCTGCTACCAATACGATTAGTCTCCGGACAATGCCTCGTAATTTTCCCGGACGTTCTGGAACACTCGAAGACCAGGTCTATCTATGCAGCCCAGAAACCGCTGCTGCTGCGGCACTAATGGGAGAAATCACTGATCCGAGAGAACTGGAAACACTCAGGAATATTTCATATCCCAAATGGGAAGAACCTACTCATATTAAGATAAACAATAATATGCTAATTGCCCCTAACGGGGTTTCTACGGAATTAATTAAAGGACCAAACATTAAAACACTTCCTGATTTTGAGGCTCTTCCCGATGAAATGGAAATTCCCATTTTATTGAAAATGGATGACAATATTTCAACCGATGGAATACTAAAAGCAGGTGCCGATGTGCTGCCTTTGCGTTCAAATATTCCAGAGATAAGCAAGTTTGCTTATTATGCGATTGATGAAAGTTTTTATGATCGCGCCATTGAAAATCAAAAAAACTATACAGGCTTTTGCGTTATAGCAGGTGAAAATTATGCTCAAGGCTCCAGCAGAGAGCATGCTGCATTGGCTCCCAAGTATTTGGGGCAAAAGTTTACTATCGCTAAATCCTACGCACGTATTGGCTGGCAAAACCTAATCAATTTTGGCATTGTTCCTTTTGAATTTAAAAATGCGGATGATTGGGAAAAACTGGAACAAGGGGATGTTTTAAGGATAGAAAATATTAGGGAAACCATCAAAAAAAGTGATTCAATAACAGCTACTGTAGTTGGCAAAGGGACAGAAATTCAGCTAGCATTCAACATTAGTAACAGACAAATTGAAATCATTCTAAAAGGAGGTATTATTAATTATATAAGACAAAGATAGTTTGATATTTTGTCGTTTATAAGGTTACATTT
>JBDNGV010000535.1:0-7045 GCA_041689125.1 Daejeonella sp. | reverse complement strand
CGCTATTGACCAATTTACCGCAAGGGAATTGGCGTGTAAGGATAACACGAGATAGCGGTGGCGGACTGAGCCGTAGTAGTGATGATGTTGCTGAAAGGTAACGGAGCAAAGGGCTTAGCCTGTTTAGGTTCAAAATAAACGACAACCAAAAATGGGATGATTGATTACTTTGAAACAAAATCACAACCAATTACCAGAGCAATGGTAGTGCAGGCTTACAAGAAAGTAAAGGCCAATAAAGGGAGTGCTGGGATAGACAATATGAGTTGGAGTGACTTGGACAAAGATTTAAGCGCACAACCGTATAAACTATGGAACAGACTTACTTCGGGTAGTTATTTTCCGATGCCTGTAAAAGAAGTTGAGATAAATAAAAAGTCGGGAGGCGTGCGTAAATTGTAGTGCATTGTAAAACGGAGAAGCAAGCATTATTTGTATTAAAATCAATACAAAAACGGCTTGCTTTGTGCAAATTGAGTGCGCATCCTGTAAAGACTAAAGATTTACACTAAAACCTTATTGGGTAAAAACCAATAAAGGTTACTGCTTAATGCTGACCACTTTTATGAGTACAAGATCTATGAGTAGTGTGTTGGAGAAATTTGCGAAGTTAAAAATCCACAAGTGGCGTAAGTCGATTGAGGCATTAGCAACGGAGTTAAACCCAATAATTAGAGGAGTTATGAACTACTACTGTAAATTTTGGTCTAATCACACTCGTTATGTTTGGAATCAATTAAACATGCGATTATTAAAGTGGGTTAAGTGGGAAAAGGGACTGTATAAGATGGCTGCCGTGCAATGGCTTAAGAATAAATATCGCGAGAAAGCTAATTTGTTTTATCATTGGAAATTGGTATATCCATAATGTGTTTCACATTTGTGATTGAACAGGAAGAGCCGTATGAAGGGAGACTTTCACGTACGGTTCTGTGAGAACGTAAGGGTGAAACTCCCTTGCGTGACTCGACTATATGAGATTTTAGACGACCGCATTACTAAAAACAGACGGAGAAAAAATTTAAATATTATTGTTTCACTTTAGGGAAACTTTATTACATTTGTATTGTGGAAAAAAAATCAGAAACATAGAAAGATAGTATTTTTTAAAAGCTATTTTCAAGACTTCTTTGACGAGCAATCAAAAAAAGTAAAAGCAAAAATTGTTTGGACTTTTGACTTAGTTGAAGCCTTACAAAGAGTTCCTGAAACTTATCTCAAACATATTGAAAATACTGATGGACTATATGAAATTCGTGTTCAACTAGGCAATGACATCTTTCGCATTTTCTGTTTTTTTGACAAAGGACAATTAGTGGTTTTAGCAAATGGTTTCCAGAAAAAAACTCAGAAAACACCAAAAAAGGAAATTGAATTAGCACTTAAATTAAAAGTAGAATATGAAAACGAAAAATAAGAACTTGACGACTCTCGCAGAGTTTAAAGAAAAAAATTACGGCAAACGCGGAACAAAAAAACGTGACGAATTAGAAGCAGGTTATGAAAGCTTTAGAATGGGTGCATTAATTCAAGACATGCGTTTAGAAATGGGAATGACACAAGAGCAACTTGCAGAAAAAGTTGGAACAACTAAATCTTACATTTCTAAAATAGAAAACAATGTTAAAGAAGCTCGTATTTCGACACTTCAAAAAATTGTAGAGCTTGGTTTTGGCGGACATTTAGAACTATCAATAAAAATCTAACGGACGACTTTACCGCTGAAAGAAAAACCTCATATAACAGCAACTCATGGTTTCATAAAGAAAGTGGACAAAGCTCCGGCAAACGAAATTGACAGGGCTGTAAGACTGAGAGACAAATATTTTGAAAATAAACATAAAAAGTAATCATATGGCAACTAAAGAATTAAAGACATACACGCTTGCCGAGATGAAAGACAAGTATATCGGCAAAGTTGGGACTCAAGAGCGTGAAGAATACGAATATGAACTTCGTATGGACATTTTAGGAAAGATGATTAAAACTGCAAGACAAGAAAGAAACTTGACCCAAGAAGAACTTGGACGACTTGTTGGGGTCCAGAAAGCTCAAATTTCTAAACTTGAAAGTAGTGCTAACAGTGCGACAATTGACACAATAATAAAAGTGTTTAGAGCATTGAAAGCAGAGATAAATTTTAACGTAAAAATTGAAGACAACTTTGTTAAACTCGCCTGACAGAAGAGAAAGCTGAACGCACAACGGCACCTCCTATGTAAAGCAGTTCATCGAGTATTCAAAATTAATATTTTAATTTATTTTTAATTCATGTTAAAATAGAAGATGGGCTTGAACTGTCGACAATTTGTCGACAGTTGAAATTAAAAGCCACAGATGGAAAATGAGAGCAACTGATTGTGCAAACACACAAAACTTACTATGTATTATTCAATCCATACCATCACCATAGGCCGAACCATTTAAACAATGGCTTGCTAAAGTAAATTATGAACGGATGCAAGAAATTAGCGATCCCGAACAAAGCTTAGATATAGCAAGAGTAAACGATTAAAAATGTGGGCAAGGCTGATTAAAGAAAAGTACTGTTTTCCCTTTCAAAAATTTCTAATATTCCAGAACTTATCCGGGTCTATTTTCGAATCGGGATTTTCAGTAAGCTGTTTCCTGTAGCTTTGTATCTGTGTAATAAAACCGGTTGACCATCTGGTATGATTCTTTTCTATGTCATTCAGGTCAATCAAATCGTAAATATTTATCCATTCTTCGTCAATTAATATCTCAAGTAAAGGATTAGGGAGATACATTCCTATCTTAAGCCTTACAAAAAGCTTTTTGTTATATTTTTCCTCTTTATTAAGTTCATTTTTAGCCAGAATACTTGATAAATAGGGCCTCTTCCGCCTGTAATCTGGTATGACCTGCGAGGAAAGCCCTTCAAAGAAGTCTGCAAAATCTAAAGTTTGAAAAGCAGGCCTTATAGCCATTCTGTCCCTAAACCAGCTATTACCGGTATTGGTTGCCTTGATCAGATGGGTGCGTAATACCGCAATCATAAAATTCAGCATTAAAAACTCTGCCTGGTGATTATCTATTTTAATTAAACGGTTATCAATTTTCACTTTAATGCTTTCGCCTTTCAATACCTGATAAAAGCGATTGATTACTTTTTGTTTAAAAGCAGCATCCAAGTATGATTTTAAAATAGCTAATTGTAAAGGGTTCCTTCCGAAATTATCAGTTATGTTTCTTTTTGCACCATTATCTACTAAGTAATTTATTATGTTCTCAGCCCCATGCGATACGGCAAGCATAAAGGGGGAAAGATTCAGTTCATTTCGGTAATCAACTCCATACTTCTGTAGTTTAGGCTCTAATGTTTTTATATTATCTTGCTGGTATTCGGATAACATCCTTTTCAGAATGCTCTTCCCATCTTGTTCCCAGCGTTCTGCAGGACGGTATTTCAATTCTGCCAGTTGGGTAAAATAGCCGTGCTCACCATAATAAAGGGCATATTCAAAAAGGCGGTCTTTGGCTTTCTTATTAAAAGCATCGAGGTTAAGAGCCTGTTTAACCAGTTGCTTTAATCCACTTCGTGTAGTGATTTCCCATGGTACAGGCTGCACCTGTAAAATTTGCTGACGGATAGCATCGGCTTGTTCCTGTTTGCCCTGCATCTCCAAACGCCTGGCCTCCTTTTGCCATTCTTCTTTACTCGAACGCTGGTCTTTTACTGATGATTGCTGTTTAAAGTTAGTTAATCCCAATAATGAAAGCAATTCATGCTTTTTATTAGTTTCAATAACATATAGATTTTTTACAGCACGGGTTATACCTACGTAAAGTGAATTCACGTAAAATTTATATTCATCCAGTGATTTATCCGCTTTATCTTTAGCCCTGGAGAATGTTATGTTTTCTTCCCGCAGATATTCTGCCTTTACGCCATTGGTTAATTCTCTGAATTCTTTGTCGTAATCGGAAATGGCATTAAACAATATAATATTTTCATACTCCAGCCCCTTAGCTTCCTGAATGGAAAATAACAGCGGTGTTTTAAAAAAAGTTTTAGCAGCAGGTTTATCTTCATTGCGTAATACTAAAACAGCAAAGCCGGTGGAGTGCCGGGTTTTCTGATTTAGTTCTGTCTTTATTTTTGGGTTGTTTTCTAAAAACTCTACTTCACCGGTATGTCTGGAATTAGGTTTGACCAGATAGGTGCTTTCTTTGTCGATGGAGCCGAACCTGGTATTTTTAATCAATAGCAGCTGGTTGGCAATTTTTGTTACTTCGGGGGTATTACGGTAATTGGTAGCCAGAACCCTGATGATATTGGCTTTCAAATCCTGTTTGTAAAACAGCGTTTTAACCTGCGACCAGGAGAAAAAGTTGGGATGTACTATCTGATTTGAATCTCCGCAAAGGATAAAATTTGCAGGGTTATTAAGTGAACGAAGGATCAACATCAGCTGGACATTTGTGATGTCCTGTACTTCATCTACAACCACATAATCAAACTGGGGTTCAATACGGTCAAGTAACGTATACGATACTAAATTACTATCGAAGAATGTGCCCTCTTTTAACCATTCCAGATACTTCCCAAACAGATCATACACCTGCGGGCGCTCTGAGGCAGAAAAAATAGATTGTTTGATACCTAAAGAAAGGTAGTCCTGTAAAGAAAGATAAGGCTTATCCACAACAGAACCCGTTATTACTCCCTTAAATTCTTCAAAGATCTTGTAAGCGTCATTTATTTTATGGCTTTGCTTGTATCTGGATATCCACTGCTCGAAACTACGATAATCAAGCTCTTTCCCTTTTGGGACTTCTATTGTAGAAAGATATTCATAAAACGATAGGAACTCTACTTCCTGTTTCGGGTTTTCGTATTCAAAAGACGAATACAGCAGGCTTGCGTTTTCAACAAGGTAGGATGATAATGTAGTATATAGTATCCTTCCTGTGAGAGTTTTCAACTTTTCTAAAGTCAATGCCGTTTTACCACTTCCTGCAGAACCTATAATAATAACAGGAACCGGAAGATGTAATATTTCTTCCTGCTTTTCATCGAAAGACAGTATCTTATCTAATAAATAGAATGATTTTTTAAGTGGATTGATATATCCTATAGCGGCGTTTTCCTCTGTGCTGATATCTTTTTCACTTGTTACCGGAACAAGTTTAGTATCGTCAATAACAGCGCCGTTAAGAAATTTTGATTTTTCGTAGGCGTGATTAAGGATGACTTCCAGAATTAACAGATGTTTCTTTCCCTCAAAAGTTCTGATACTAAAAAGAAGCCTGTTTGTATCATCTAACTTTGCCCTGTAAAACCCTGTATCAGACATTTTTTTGACATCGGCCGCATGAAAATTACCTTCTTCTAAAAGGGTGATTACTTTCCTGACTTTATCATTAAGCTTGCCGGGCTCTAAATTATTGTATGATAATACGTTCATTTTAAAATACTATTGTTCGGCTAAATTAAATAAACTTATATTCCTGTTTCCTATTTTTTGCTTAAATAACGATTGATCCCGGCACCCATTTTTTATTGTTAAAAACTGAGGAGGAAAAATATTATCTTGATCTGTGAAATGCCGGAATGTATGTTTAATATAAAAATAGATGACAGGGAATGTAACGAAGTTTTGCTGGGGATATTAAAGAAAGAAAAAAATACAACCATTCATATCTGTCGCCTGCCTGTAGGCGACTATCAGGTAGATGAGTGTTTATTAGTAGAAAGAAAGACGATAACTGACTTATCTGTTTCCATTAAGGATGGTCGTTTGTTTCAACAGGCAGGAAAATTGTCGTCTGTGCCCATGCAAAGTATTATCATATTAGAAGGTACTTCCAGTATGATAAAATCTTTTGGTTTGACGCGGGAAAAAATCCAGGGTGCCTTAGTCACCCTTTCATTATTATACAAAATACCCTTACTCCGTTCCAAAACTCCTGAAGAAACCGCCAGACTTATCTTATATGCCGCCAGACAAATTCAATCCTATGGGTCTAAGCAAATATATCCCCGGCCCTTTCCTTATGCCCGTGGCCTAAAGGATAAATATAAAAGGCAGATTCATGTGTTGCAGGGACTTCCGAGTGTAGGCCCTGCCCGCGCAAGATTGCTTTTAGAAAAATTTGGAACGATAAAAGCTATTTTTAATGCACCGGTTAATGAATTGGAGCAAATACCAGGAATAGGAAGAAATACAGCCAGACAAATAAACCGAATTATTGATTAAATTGCTCAATGAGCTTTGATGTCCGAACTATTGCTTATTTTGATAAGCGATTAAAACGGCTTGCAAAAAAGTACTCCTCGCTTAAAAAAGAATATATAAATCTGATCAACGAACTAAAGACTAATCCCGCCAAAGGAACACCGCTCGGTCATGATTGCTATAAAATAAGACTTACACAAATATTGACCCCCGGCTTTGAAACTATACAAAACTACACGCGGGGGGGGCAGTAATACTAATCGCTGATATTTAGATTGGCTGTAAAAATTCGTAATTTTGAAAAAAGACCCGATATGAAAACTACTAAAGTAAGGTCACTGCCTGGATATAGGATCGATGTTTCCTTTGAAGACGGCGTGAATGGCATAATTGATCTGACTGAAGTTGTGCAAAAGGGAATTTTTCAGGAGTTACAGGGTGAAATCTTATGCTCAAAAGCATATACCACCGGTTACTCTATCGCATGGTCTTAGGAACTTGAAATCGATGCTTTAACTATTTATGCAGAATTGCTGGGTAAGTCGCCGGAAGGTGTTTTGAAATTTCCCTATAGATATGCCTCAAATTAGCAGCTTTCTGGGAATAATTATCAGATTTTTTAGAAATGATGTACACGCGGCACGCGTGCACCAGCATTGGGGACTAATAGCGGTGTTTTAAAAATGTCTGGGTTTGTTTTTATTTCTTCAGAAACTCTTTTTTATTTTTTAACGATAAAAATGTAAATTTGAATATGGAAACATTAGTGATTTATCCTGAAAGTAAAGAGCAATTAGCAGCACTAATGGCTTTGGTAAAATCATGGGATATCAATTTTGAAAAAT
>JBDNGV010000534.1:0-4871 GCA_041689125.1 Daejeonella sp. | reverse complement strand
GGGTATATTCGTTTATAAACGGATAGATTAGGGACATGCCTAAATACATTAGTTATGAAACTCCCTTGCGTGACTCGACTATAGTGCATTTAAGGACGACACAAACGACAATAAATTTCGAAACTTTTATTTTAACAATGTACCATTATTAGTTAACTTTGTGGAGACAAAAAATGGAACGACAACGACAAATTATATATTTTAAAGACTACTTTCTAGACTTCTTCGACCAGCAAACCGAAAAAGTAAAAGAAAAAATTGACCATGTTTTGTTTGTAGTTACAGTTGCAGACAGAATTCCTCAGAAATTTTTTCAACATTTAGAAGGGACAAATGGACTTTACGAAATAAGAGTAGAATTTCAAGGGAACATTTACCGCATTTTCTGCTGCTTTGACGAGGGACAAATGGTTGTTTTGTTTAACGGTTTTCAGAAAAAATCTCAAAAGACACCTTATGGAGAACTTGACAAAGCAGTAAAAATAATGAATGAATATTTTGATAAGAAATTAAAACAAACAAAAAATGAAAACAAAAAATCAAAAAAGTAAGACAATAACCACTTTTGACGAACACCTTGACAGTCGTTATGGAGAAGTTGGAACAGCTAAGCGGACTGACTTTGAAATAAAAGCTAAAGCGTTTGCTATTGGAGAAGTTATAAAGGAAGAAAGACGACTTGCTTCAATGACACAGGAGCAATTAGCCGAAAAGACAGGAACTAAAAAAAGCTTTATATCAAGAATTGAAAATGGACACAGTGACATACAACTTTCGACACTTTACAAACTCTTGGAGTATGGACTTGGCCGTAAAATTACACTGACAATATCATAGGACTGAAAAGAAAAACGCCCTATAACAGCACCGACAATAAATTGGGGGTTCTGTGGTTAATTTAAGCTTTGTTCTTCGTATCAAGTTTCGTGGTGGTAGACGTTGCAGTTACAGAGAAACAGCAGATTGCTGAGAAAATCAGCAAACATCAAAAGCAGAGGAACAAGTACCTGACATTTAAAAAAGATTACAGGAGACTGGAGACACTCAAATATCTACTTCTAACCCTGATAGCAGACAACTGATCACCCGTAACAACATTACCGAAGTAGCTTACAACATTCAGGCTACTGTAGATGCTAAGCATAACATCCCTGTTGATTTTAAGGTCACCAACCAAAACGATAGTAAGGATATGGGAGCTATGGTTAGAAGAGCTAAGTCTATCATCGGGAAATCTAATTTTACCTTACTTTACGATAAAGGTTACCATACCGGTACCGAGTTTGATTATGCATATAAACAAGGTGTTAAGGTAATGGTAGCTGTACCCGATGTTGCCTCCCATGCTCCTGATATCGCTTTTGATGTGGCTAACTTTGTTTACGACAATAAACTCGATTTATACCTTTGCCCTGCCAGGCGGCAGTTGCAAACCAATGGTGCCTGGTACTTTAAGAAACAGGGTAAAACTACCAACAGGATGAAGCATTACAAAACTGCTGCTTGCAAGTCTTGCAGTTTATTGGAGCGCTGCACCAAAAATAAAGTGAGTAGATTGATTGAGTGTACCAAACATACCGAACTGATTGAGGCCAACAAACAACGGATTGAGCTCAACAAAGAGCAACTATACTAAATCTAAAAATATCCGTTTCTATTATCCCTTCTAATCGCTTATATTTAAATTACGAACATCGTTTTAAAACTCATTGGAGGTTTTTAGACTAACTGCCGTTGTCAGTAATTAAAACAAGTTAAATCGAAAGGCTTCATTTCGCAGTATCGGATTGAATAGTATCTTTAAATTAAAATGAATCGTATGAAAATTTTCGCTAAGATAAGATGGGTTGCAAGTATTCTTTTGGTATTTTTTATTGTCCTCATAACTAACCTGATTGACCGAGACAACTTCAACCGACTTAGCGATTCTGTGACTACTATGTATGAAGACAGAATTGTTGCAAGCGACCTTTTGTTTGAAATGTCAAGAATAATTAAAGAAAAGCAAATTGCTGTCCTGACTTCTGATACGATATTTTTTGATAGCGAAAACGACAAATACAATAGGGAAATCGACCAATTAGTAGATAACTATAGGCTTACTAAATTAACTGGAAAAGAAGAGCTTGCATTCAATCAGCTTCAAGAAGAACTGAAATCTCTTAAACAGAAAGAAAAGTCGTCTAACAATTTATCAAAAGGTGACGTACTCAAAAGCATCGAAAAGATAGACCAACATTTATACGAGTTGTCTAAAATTCAGTTAGAAGAAGGTAAGCAGCAAGTGTTTATTAGCAACAGTGCCAAAGACACTATCAATCTTTACACACAAGGTGAAATTATCTTCTTAATTCTAATGGCAGTACTGATTCAAGTAATTATTTTGTACAAACCAAAAGAATAAAATAAAAAACTACTCACAACAGCTAGGGCAAAAGTGGCGGTTCAGTGCTCCGAAGACACATTTTTGGTTAATCAAACACTGGTTCTCCGCATCAACATTTGTGGTTAAAATCGCCACCTTCGCCAAGCCCGTAACCGTAGCCAATGTTAGGACGACCATTTCAACGACAAATTATCGACCTAAAATTTAAACATTAAAACAAAAACAAACCATTTTGACAAGTGACCAAAAACATACAGACCATATTGCATCTGGACAGCAAGTAAGTCGATTAAAGCTAAAAATAAAAAAGCGAATAAGAAATATGAAGCATTACAACAACAAAAACAGAACCCCACACCCCTTTAAATTAGTATTTGCCGAAGGCGATCCTAAATATCTTGTAATTGGTTCATTCCCGACAACTGTCAAGAAGATGTCCTTCAATTTCTTTTATCCAAATGCAAACAACAAATTTTGGAAAGTGATGAGTGAAGTTTTTACAAACAGTAAAATAAAATTGAACTTGCAAGTTTCACTTAAAGACAATGAGGACATAAAAATTCAAAACGAGGAGAACAGAAAACAATTTTGCAGAGAAAATAAAATTGCTACGACTGATATGCTTGCATCTTGCTTTCGCTTAGACGATAATTCAAAAGTCGAACAACTTCTTGTAGCTGCAAAACGTCAGACTTTCGTAAGGGTTCGGTAAAAAGCGTTGTCTAAATATTTTTTCAGCGAACTATTTTAGTCGCAGGAAAAATATACTCATGCAAATCAAACAGGAATTACACACATCCATGTCGCGCCACGTCAGAGACTGGCAAATGAGCGGCTTAAGTCAGATCGCGTACTGCCAGCAGGCGGGCATAACTTTTTGTAAGTTCAATTATTGGGTACGCAAACTCAGGCCATCTTCAGTATCACCGGGCGGTTTTGTTACCATTAAGCTGGAAAAACAGCAGCAGGCTGCAAGTTTACCACCCATAATAGAACTGGTTCTGCCCAATGGCACCCGCCTGAATTTTCATCAACCGGTAGATCCAGAATATTTAAAACGTATCCTGTATTAGTTTTGCTGAGTTTAACCAACCTGCACCGTTACTTGCTTTACCGGGGCACAGCAGACATGCGAAAAAGTTTCGATTCGCTGGCAGGGATCGTCCGCAGGGATATGGGTATGGAGCCTGTGTATTCGGGTGATGTATTCATTTTTTTAAACCGGAAACGTAACCAGGTAAAGCTGCTCAGCTGGGAGGGCGATGGCTGGGCCATCTATTACAAAAGGCTCGAACAAGGCACGTATGAGCTTCCAGTTTTGCTGGATAATAGCACAACCTGCCAGATGCGCACCGATGAGTTACAACTGATTCTGGGCGGCATTTCCTTAAAAAATATCCAGCGCAGAAAACGCTACCAGCAGATCGTATAAAGGTACTTTACGAAGCTCACCGGGCCCTATATTTTAGGAAATAAATATGCTTTTTTCTTGAAAAATATGCTGAAAATCCGGAGTAAAATTCGTATTTTCATGCAATGAAACAAGGCAAACCGGGTAGCAAAAACACAGAAAACGAGCTTTTAAAAGAGCTTGAATTACTGCGTGAACAAGCCCGTAAGGCAGCCTTGCTGGAAAAAGAGAACCAAGTCTTAAAGCAACAACTGCAAGAACAACAACAGGCTCTTGATGCCACGACAGAAAAGTGGCATAAGGGCGAAAAAGAGATAGAAAAACTCAAGTACCTTCTCTTTGAATCAAACTACAAATTAGAGCATTTCAAAAAGCGTTTCTTCGGCTCTAAAAGCGAGCGCTTTGTTCCCTCTTATGCCGATCAACTGGTGTTAGAACTCGAACTTCCAGCCCTGGCTGAGGGGGAAGCTCCTGAGATCATTAAAGTGGAATACATCCGCAGACAAGCCTGCCCGGAGCTAAACAAAAAACCAGGCCGCATGATCCTTCCTGATCATTTGGTCAGAGAAGTGGTAGAAATCCACCCTGAAGGTGATCTGACCGGTATGGTTATGATCGGCAAACAGGTTACCGAGCGTCTGGAGATCACCCCGGCAAGTTTTAAAGTCCTTCAGGAGATACGCTATAAATACAAGGATACCGCTACCCAAAAAATCATTACCCTGCCATTACCCCAACGCGCTGTTTTTAAGGGAATGGCAGGACCTGCACTGACTGCCGATATCCTGGTATCGAAATTTGTGGATAGCCTTCCCATCACGCGCCAGCTTAGTCGTTTTGCAAGGATGGGAATCACTCTGGCCAAATCTTCTGTTAACGGCCTGATCAAAAACAACTGTGAATTTCTGGAGCCTTTATATGACCTGCATATTAAAAAGGTTTTATCCAGTAGTTATTTACAGGTTGATGAGACGCCGGTACGTGTTCTGGATCAAAGCAGAGATGGCGGAACCCGCCAGTCTTATCACTGGGTGTATTACTCGCCGCCGGATAATATGGTCCTGTTTGATTTTC
>JBDNGV010000533.1:0-3398 GCA_041689125.1 Daejeonella sp. | reverse complement strand
TGGAACTGCTAGTTTCTCTGCTCCATTTTCAAGAATATAAATTCCGGATTCAGTTCTTTGCGAAACAAAAGCGATTTTGGCTCCGCTATTTGAAAATGCAGGATTGGAATCATTTGCAGGATCGGATGTGAGTTGCTTAAGAGTTTTGCTAGTTAGATCAATATGCCAGATATCGTAATTTCCACTTCTGTCTGACGAGAATATGATTGATTTACCATCGGGCGACCAATCTGGTTCTCTGTCATCAGATATTCCTGATGTTAATTGTGTTAAATCTGAGCCATCTTTGTTGATGGTCCAGATATGATAAGTGCCATCCCTATAAGAGTGAAAAACAATTTTTTCTCCATCCGGCGACCAATCCGGTTCTTGGGAGTCTCCCATCTCATCAGTTACACTTTTTGCTTTTCCGCCTTCAACCGGGATGGTCCAGATTGTGCCTTGAAGAGCCATCGCCAGTGTTGTTTCGTCGGGCGACAGTGCAACAGCCATGTTAGTGCCTTCTGAAACAGTTACCTCAATTGCATCATTTTTACAGGACGTAATGGTAAAGTTCAATACTATAATACAGCTCAGGAAAAAGATTTTTTGTTTCATTAGATTATACTTTAATAAATTATAGAAATATAACAGATTAATTTTGAACTATTTAATTAGATTTCAATCAGCTAATTATGATTGTGCTTTTGCTAAAATATCCTGCATACTCACTGCTATCCCGGCCTGCCTTTTACTCTCATCGGCAGCTTCCATAAATACATGGATTGCCAGAGTTTCTTCCATGCTTACCGGACTTATCCCGGTTTTGAAGAATTTAAGCATTTCGATCACCAGAGGACGGTGTCCAACATCATTGAATGAACCAGCTAGAAGTATCTCATTTAATCCATAAGCAATACCACTATGGGTAACTTTCCCTTTTCTGATACCTCTGTAGGTACCAATCCGGTCATTATTCCAAATACCGAGCACATGATCGGTATTTGGAGTGTGTTTACGCTTTACGGTCTGGCAATCTTTGCCCATTATGGTGAACAGAATTTCAATTCCATGAATTCCATACCAGTAAAAATCAGGGTGAGAAGGTTCTAGAGGGCAGCCGCTATAAGAATCAGCACCCATAATATCACCAATCTCTCCATTCCGGGCAGACTGAGCACCTTTTAAATATCGTGTTGGTGAAGAGGAAAATATGGGACAATTGTATTTTTTTGCAGCATCCATAATAGTAATAACATCTTTTAAGGAGGCGGCGAAAGGCTTGTTGATGAATAGTGGTTTCCCGGATTGTATAACCTGCATTGCCTGTTCTACACGTGGATGACCGTCAAAAGTCATCAGCATAACCGCATCAACTTTAGAGAGCAGAGTTTGGATTGAATCTACGAGTTCAACTCCGTTCTCATTCATTTTTTGAATATAGGTGGGTATTTGCTTTATACTCGATTCTATTTTTTTGCTTCCATAGGGATAAGCAGCAGTTACCCTGAATCCTTCAAATGAACTATCCCAAGCCGGTTGTACAACATCATATCCCGGACCGGGAATGTTGTTGATATGACTGATGATCATAGTTACTTGGGACGTATCCAGCCCGATTATCCCTATTCTGGTAATCTTTTGAGTTTGATTATTGCCCAAAACCTGCATTGGATGAATTGAAGCTAAGCCTGCTCCTGCGATTGCAAGACCAGATAAGAATTCTCGTCTGTGAATAGGTTTCATCAATGATTTAATTTTTTTGTTTCTTGAATGAATACAAAACAGGAAAACCTATGTTTACAGATTTGTCTTGTTTCTCAATATTAGAGTATCATTTATTTTATCATTATGGAAAAGAGTTTATCAAATTTATCCTACCTAAATTCATCATCCTGCTAATTCATTTATATTTACAATACTATCTTCTACAAAGCCTAAAAATTAGTGTAGTTTACATTGTTTAACCTTCACATAAGCTTTAATTGTATTAATATCCAAGGTTTTGTACCATTTTAAGTTGAAATCAACTTCTGATTGAGGTATTGGTGAAAGATATTTTCTTAAGTGATAGAATGTTCTGTTTTCGACCATAATGTATCCTGTGCCTCGGTAACTAAAGACACTCGTATTTGAATATATTAATTCTGCTTTAAATTATCAATTTGGAATTTCGATAATTCAGTAAATTTTCTCTATCTCCCACTATCCAAAGTAAAAAAGCAGGCTCCCTGTGTAAGGAGCCTGCTTCATTGTTCTATTTTGCCGACCAAGTTGCCGGACATGAATAATTATTTTATTACTTCAGTTATTGCCTTGCCAATGTTTCCGTTAGGTTCCTGAATGTGCAGGATCCCGCTGATTGTTGGAGCAATATCGGTCATGTTATATAAATTGTTTGATTTTCCCTGTTTGATGCCCCAACCCATGAAAACCATAGGAATATGTACGTCGGCCGGATTCATTGTGCCATGTGTTGCACCGGTTGATCTCGGTGATGAGCCTGAATACCATGCCGGTTCAAGTACAATCTGTATTACTCCGCTGCGATCAGGATGATATCCGTTTATTATTTTTTCTTTAAAGAATTCGGGAATTGTAGCATTCTGAGCATTTGGAATATCAACTACGGAAGCGACTCCTTCCTGCTTTTTCAGGAATTCCATTGTACTTTTCTTAATTGCTTCCTCATTTAATTTATTTGTCGCAATTGTAGCATAATTGAAACTAACCGCATAATTACTAAAGCTCAGCGCAATATTTTTAATCTTAAACTCAGCTTCAAGCTTGTTATTTAATTCTTTTAAAACTGCAGAACTAGGGAATACTCCGGCACTTATCTTATTGTCATTTAAAAATCCTGCATTATGTTGAACTGCATGATCGGCTGTCAGAAATACGGTATAATTACCTTTTCCCACCTTTGTATCCAAATAGCTAAAAAACGATGCGAAATCTCTGTCAAGTCGCAGGTAGGTATCTTCAACTTCAACAGAGTTTGGTCCAAACTGATGTCCTATATGATCTGGAGAGGAAACACTGATTGCAAGAAAATCGGTGATGGCATCTGCACCTAGTCCTTCATTTTCAACTGCAGCTTTTGCCAAATCCATGGTCAGTGAACTGCCATAAGGAGTGCCAGTTATTAAGCCCAATCCGCGGCTCAGCATTTCTGAAGTCCTGACAGGAAGTGTGGATGTATTCATTCCTGGGAATTTTCCTTCGTAAGGAACATCATCCTTAGTACTTTGAATATAGGTATCAATAGGATAGAGGGTATTCCAATCTTTTTTCAAATATTTTTCAGGATATTTTTGTTCATTGAATTTTGTAAGCCAGCTAGGAAGCTGCTTCATATAATAGGTGCTTGTTATCCAGTTTCCCGAACTGCCATCATACCAATATGCAGCATTGGCGCT
>JBDNGV010000532.1:0-1950 GCA_041689125.1 Daejeonella sp. | reverse complement strand
CAGAAATATTAGTGCTTCAACCTATACCGTTGAGCAGGCATTAAATATACTTTTAGATGGCACTGATCTTTCATATAAACAGGTAGACAACAACGTTTTGATTCAGTCAGGTACAAATCTGGCTGCAGCGGTATTACCCGATGATACAAAGCGATCATTACTTGATATTGTGATTCGCGGCCAGATATCCGATGCAAAAGGTGAAACCTTACCCGGAGTAAGCATTAAATTAAAAGGTACTACTACAGGGGCTACCACAGATATGGATGGACGTTACACTATTAATGTCCCTGATAAGAATAGTGTCTTAGTTTTTACATATATCGGTTATATAACACAAGAACTTGTTCTTGGGGATAGAACCACTTTAAACGTTAAACTCGAAGCTGCTAATACTGCACTTACAGAAGTTGTGGTTACAGCATTAGGTATTTCTAGAGAGAAAAAGGCTCTTTCCTATTCAGTATCTGAAGTAAAAGGAGATGAATTAACTCAGGCTCGTGAAACAAACGTTGCGAATGCGCTGAGTGGAAAAGTCGCAGGGGTGAATGTCAGTGGTAATGCAACTGGCCCTGGTGGATCAAGTAGGGTCATTATAAGAGGTAATGGTTCTTTAGCAGGAAATAATCAACCTTTATATGTTATTAATGGTATGCCAATGGATAATTCTATTCCTGGTGGAGGAACACAATCAACAGGTAATGGTATTAATGTTGATAGAGGTGATGGAATTGCCGGTATTAACCCTGATGATATTGAATCAATAAGTGTATTGAAAGGTGGGCCTGCAGCTGCATTATATGGTTCAAGAGCATCAAACGGAGTAATATTAATAACTACCAAGAAAGGTATGGCTTCCAAAGGTATAGGAGTGGAGTTAAATTCAACATCTACATTCGAAACTATTGCTGTTTATCCAGACTGGCAATATGAATACGGACAGGGAATTGACGGGATAAAACCCGCTACCGCAAATGCGGCAAGAAGTACCGGACGTTTGTCGTTTGGAGCCAAGATGGATGGTCAGCCATCAATTCAGTTAGATGGACAAACGAGGCCATATTCACCGGCTTTTGTTAAAGATAATTTCAATAGTTTCTATAGAATGGGTTCTACCTATTCTAATACAGTAGCATTTACAGGTGGCAGCTCAGATCTCAATTTCCGCTTTTCTTTAGCAAATGTTGATGCCAATGCGATAATGGAAAAATCATCCATAAACAGGAAGATTGCAAATCTTAACGTAAATGCAGCACTTGGAAAAAAAATAACTGTTGAAGCAATTGGTCAATACAATTTGGAAGAAGGCATTAACAGACCTAAAGTTGGTTATGCAGATCATAATGCCTCTTGGGCAACTTATCTTGTGGCAAATACCATGGGCATCAGAACTCTGTCACCTGGTTATGATGCGAATTTTAATGAAACGCTTTGGAACGCATCAAGCGCTGCTACAAATCCATATTTTGTAATTAACAGATATTCAAATGGGGATAATAAAAATCGCTTTATAGGTCAGTTCAGTGTGAAGTATGATATTTTGAAAAATTTATTCGTCAAAACGAGTATCAGCAAAGACTACTATAGATTTAATGCGGAAAATATAATACCTACAGGTACTGCAGCAGCACCTAAAGGCGAATTTGAAAATATTCAAGCCAGCGTTTCTGAAACCAATTCTATGGTGACTCTAAACTACAATACCAGGTTTTTCAAGGATTTTAATTTTATGGCAATGGCTGGTGGAAATCAGCAAGCGAGTGTTTACGACCAGACCAATATAAGGGGTGCTGAATTTACCATACCTTTCTTTTATAGTTATACCAATGTTGCGGCATTGAATACTTCACCACTTTATGAGCAATCAAAGATTAATTCAGTTTTTGGTTCGGCTGATTTGGATTATAAAAGAGTGGCATTTCTAACAGTATCTGCAAGACAAGACTGGTT
>JBDNGV010000531.1:0-2305 GCA_041689125.1 Daejeonella sp. | reverse complement strand
TACCATCAGATAAGCAAACTCTGCCTGCACAGAAAAATCTGTCGGAATTATGATTTTTAGTGTTTCCATTATGATTTTATATCAAGTTAATTCATTGAAACATTCTGCCATGCGCCCTGGTTTTCAATATTAGAGATACCCGATTGCAAAAGTATACTTCTGGCAATATTGGCTCTGTTACCACTTCTGCATACCAAAATGATCTTATCATATTCACGTAAACTATCAATGTGGCTTTCTATTTTATCAAGAGGATAATTTACACTACTTTCTGCATGTCCTTCCAGATTGAATCTGCTGTTCGAACATCTACTACTATTGTTTTCATTTTTATTCTTTTAATTGTCCTAAATTAATTCCTTTCAGAGTATAAACATATGAGCTAAGTCAGTATTAGCTCACATATTGATTTACAATTTCTACATTACCACCATTCACAACATTGGTAAATCCACTTTGTTCCAAGAACGATTTTGCCTGTGAACTTCTATTCCCGCTTCTGCAAAAAACAATAATGTGCTTCTTGTTTTATTTTTAAACTGTAAATTTTTTAATTACCCCAATTAAGCCATTCTTTTGCACGACACCACTTTGCCTCCACAATACTTTGCCTTGCTTAAATAATATCAGAGTTGGAACTCCCTGAACCTTATATGCGGCAGCGGCCTGTGGATTTTTGTCAACATCTACCTTTAGAATGCTCACAGTATCTCCAATTTCTTGTTTTACATCTTTTAAAATTGGCGCCATAACTTTGCATGGTCCGCACCATTCTGCAAAAAAATCAACAAGCACCGGCTTGTCTGATTGTATTAATTCGTTGAATGTCATAGCTGTTAATTTTAATGTATTTCTTCATAGCTGATCTCTTTCGATCCTGTATCTTTTTTGACTGGAGGAGCTACACAGGTTCCTGAACCGCAACAAGAGGTATTAAAGACAGCCATTCCTGTAAAAAGTAGGCCAATAAGACCAAATACTATATCTGAAGCAATTACTGCCTGAACAAGGATTACGAGTCCCATTCCCAAACGAAGAAATCTGATAAAGTTCCAGTTATTAAAAATCATGTCTTTCATCTGAATATGGTGTTATGCTAAATTATATAACAAAAATAAGGACTGCTTCCCGCTATCTTAGTAACAAAGGTTACAGATGAAAATTTCTTTTCTTCAGTTGACATCAGGTAGAAAATTCCCGATGTGCTTGCGATTATTTTTGAGTTTCTTTTTTTGATGATAAAACCTATAAAGACCGATACAAAATATCAGCAAAGCAATCATCCAGAATGCGATCTCCAAGTACAAGCCGTAGCTTAGATTTAACACACTGTTTAAGGTCATACCGGCGATGGCAAAATATAAGGAGGTTCTCACAAAGGCCAGCAGAGTCCTGTCAATGGCCATGTCTGTTCTTTCAATCG
This sequence comes from Daejeonella sp., assembly GCA_041689125.1. Taxonomy (GTDB): domain Bacteria; phylum Bacteroidota; class Bacteroidia; order Sphingobacteriales; family Sphingobacteriaceae; genus Daejeonella. The sequence continues at coordinate 882 of JBDNGV010000531.1, read as the reverse complement.
CCAGATTTTCACGAAGGATCAAATCTTTATTTAAAGCTTCATTCATTTTTATCAATGGTTCTGTTAATATGCAGGTATACAATATTCGCTTTTCCAGAAAATTTTATTGGAGCAGCACATCCTTCTATTAGCGATCATTCCGGCGGCGGCTGTTATAAAAGCAACAATAAACAGGGCATTGCTAATTCCGAAGGCATCCGCCAAAAATCCGCTTAAAATTGCTCCGAAAACGTAGCCACTATCCCTCCATAATCTGAAAATACTAAGACTTTCGGCGCGTTGTAGAGGATGTGTCCATTCGGCTATAACCGATAAAAAATTAGGATAAACCAAGGCCGTACCCAATCCCAGTAATACCGATGCTAAAATTAAAAAGGGCAAAGAAGTAGCAAGAGCCATAATGATAATTGCAAGAGCCTGTAGGAGCATGCCTGATGTGATAAGTTGTTTTTTACAATATGTGTCTCCCAGTTTACCTGTAAATAATTGTGAAATTCCCCAAACAGCAGGATAAATCCCGGCAATTATTCCAATCTGAGCTATTCCAAATCCTTTTTGCATAAGCAGTACCGGTAATAAGCCCCATACTACCCCATCATTCAGATTATTCACCAAGCCATTTAATGTTACTGAACCCAAATTTTGATGTTTCCAGCTGGTTTCTCTCCACACATTTTCCAGCATAGGGACTTTGCTTATAAGACTTTCTGCATGTACGAACTTCGATGTGTCTTTAATGAGGAATACTGTGGTAAATAAGCCCGCAATTGAAAATATGACACCAGGAATGAAAGGGAAAAATGCATAGCCATAATCCAAAGCAATTGAACTTGCCAGCCAAGCTGCAAGACCCACTGAAAGGTAACCTGCAAATTCATTGAT
>JBDNGV010000530.1:0-4029 GCA_041689125.1 Daejeonella sp. | reverse complement strand
TCAAACCAAAACAATCAGTTTCACTTAATGAATTACTTGTTTTAACAGGAAATACAAAAAATGGATCTGCAGTTTTTAAAAGATCCTGCAATATTTGTCATCAAGTGGGTCAGGACGGCTTTGATGTTGGTCCGAAACTCACAGAAATAGGTTCTAAATTACCCAAAGAAGGATTGTTTGATGCTATTATTAATCCTTCAGTAGGAGTTAGTTTTGGGTTTGAAACCTGGCAAATAGATATGAAGGATGGCTCAAGCCTGTTGGGAATCATTTCCAGTAGAACCGAAAATGAAATAGAGCTTAAATTCCCGGGAGGCATAAATCAGAAAATCAATTCAAATAGTATTAAAACAATGAAGATTGTGGCTGAATCAATGATGCCTGAGGGTTTGCATGAGACTATGACAAAACAGGAACTTGCAGATATTCTTCAGTACATGGCCACATTAAAGAAAAAAGGATGAAATTTGGTATTAATACTTTCTTGTTCACCTCTCCATTTACAAATGAGAGCGTTGATTTATTTCCAAAATTTAAGTCTTGGGGATTTGACTCTGTGGAAATTGCAATTGAAGATCCCTCACATATTGATCCGCATGTAATTAGAAAGGCATTGGATAAAACTGGTTTAAAATGTGGTTCAATTTGTGCTGCTATGGGCCCGGGTCGGGATCTTAGGGGAACGGCAGAAGATCAGCAGACTGCGATTAAATATATAAAAAGTCTTCTTGACATGATGCCTGTTTTAGGTTGTGGCATCTTGATTGGTCCACTTTACTCAGCAGTAGGACGTGCCGAATTAGTAAGTAAACAGGATTATGCAAAGCAATGGGAAACTGTTGCTACACATTTAAAAATGCTGGCTGATTATGCTGAAAAACTGGGGTTAAAGCTGGCTATTGAACCTCTAAACAGATATGAAACGGATTTCATCAATACCTGTGAACAAGGATTAAAAATGGTTAACCAAGTAAATAGCAAGGCCCTAGTGCTGCAACTGGACACTTATCACATGAATATTGAAGAAAAAGATCCCTATCAAGCCATTTTAAAAGCAGGCAGCAAATTGGGGCACTTCCATGCCTGCGGATCTGACCGTGGAACCCCCGGTGGTGATCAAATTAATTGGGAAAGAATTACTTCCGCCTTACATCAGGTCAATTATGATGGTGAAGTGGTTATCGAATCATTTTTGCCAGGAATAGAAATGATTGAAAAGGCCGCATCCATTTGGAGACAATTTGAGCCATCGCAAGAAGATATAGCAATAAAAGGATTGAAATTTTTAAAGTCATGTTTAATTAAATAGTGTTAAATTGAATTCAATATTTTTTTGATAAAACTTCGACCCCTTATTTTGAGAAAAACTTCGGCTACCTTGTTCTATTTTTACAATACACTATGCTGTAAAAACAATTCTATAACCATTTCTTCAAATTGGGAAATAGGAGAAGACTTCCGAAAGCTAGTTCTTTTATAATTATTTTACCTAAAACCTTTTGTTATGGATTCAAGACGCAATTTTTTGCAAACACTAAGCACTTCAATACTTGCTATGTATATACCCCGACACGGTTTAGCGAGTACTAAGGATTTTTACAGTAAGTCCTATGAAGGGCCCGTTCTTCGGGTTGCTATAATGGGTTTGGGTAGTTACGGAACTCGAGTAGCTGATGCAATGCAAGCCTGTAAAATGGCTAAATTGGTTGGGATTATCAGTGGTACTCCTTCTAAAATAAAAAACTGGCAGAACAAGTATAATATTTCAGTGAACAATTGTTACAATTATGAGAATTTTGATCTCATTAAAGATAATCCGGATATTGATGCGGTTTATGTCATTACGCCGAATGCCCAACATCACAATCAGGTGATGCGTTTGGCGAAAGCTGGTAAACATGTTATTTGCGAAAAACCAATGGCCTTGAATGCCAAAGAAGGGCAGGAAATGATTGAGGCTTGTAAGAAAGCGAATGTCAAATTGCTCGTAGGATACAGAATGCATTTTGAGCCTAAAACCTTGGAAATAATCCGAATGAGGAAAGAAGGAGAATTGGGGAAAATTATGTTTTTTCAGGGATTATGCGGCTTTAAGATTGGCGACCCTAATCAGTGGCGATTGAGTAAGCAATTAGCGGGAGGTGGCGCGCTAATGGACATCGGTATTTATGCGATAAATGGTGCACGTTATATGGTAGGTGAAGAGCCTGTTTGGGTTACTGCACAAGAAACCAAGACTAATCCGGAAAAATTTAAGGAAGGCGTGGACGAAACTATTCAATTTCAATTGGGGTTTCCTAGCGGAGCGGTAGCGTCCTGTTTGTCAAGTTACAATATGAGTAACTTGGATCGCTTTTTCTTAACAGCTGAAAAAGGATTTGCCGAGTTACAACCCTCAACCGGTTATGGGCCCATCAAAGGCCGTACTAATAAAGGCGAATTAAATCATCCGCATGTTACTCACCAAACAGTACAAATGGAAAAAATGGCAAGTATCATTTTGGCAGGGGAACCATCCGTTGTACCCGTAGACGGTGAAGAAGCTCTGAAAGACCTAAAAATTATTGATGCGATCTATTTAGCAGTAAAAACAGGTAAAAAGATAAATTTGAAATTGTAAAAATTTTTCTAATAAAACCGATTCTAGCAAAATAAAACCCAGAAAATGACAATGAGTAAAAAAAATAATTTTAAAGTACTGCTTACAACCATTGCACTAGTGGCAATTGCGTTAAGTGCTTTTAAACTTGTACAATCAGATCCAACAGCGCTAAAAATTAAAAAAGGTGATCATATAATTTTAATAGGGAATAATCTGGGATCTAGGATGATGAACTACGGGTATTTTGAGACAGAGATGCAGCTTCGTTATCCAGATAGCATGCTCTACATCCGGAATATGTGCGATGGTGGAGATACTCCGGGATTCAGAGCTCATTCTAGTCGTAATTTACCATGGGCATTCCCCGGTGCAGAAAAATTTCAGACTGAACTTGCGAAAAACTCAAATAGCGAAGGCTTTTATGATAGTCCTGATACTTGGATCACAAATCATAAAGCCGATATTATCATTGCATTTTTTGGGTATAATGAGTCATTTCAAGGTCCAATGGGCCTTAATAACTATAAAGCTGAGCTTGATGCTTTTATAATTCATACATTAAAGCAAAAGTATAACGGTGCAACATCGGCGCAGCTTGCCATCGTTTCACCCATTGCATTTGAAGATCTCTCGACTCAGTTTGACCTACCAAATGGCAAAACTGAAAATAAAAACCTGGAGCTCTACTCGCAGGCAATGAAAGAAATTGCAGCTAAACATAAAGTCCACTTTTTAGATGTCTTTTCACCAAGCAAGCAGTGGTATGAAGCAAATGAAAAACCCATGACCATAGATGGATCACAGCTTACAGAAGCTGCCTATGCTAAATTCGGTCCGCTTTTAGCGGATGGGCTTTTCGGTAAAACCAAGGTAAAAACCGCTAGTGAAGCTAATCGTAAATTAGTCCGTGACGCTGTTCTGGAAAAAAACTGGATGTGGCATAACGATATCAAAATGCCGAATGGGGTGCATGTTTACGGTCGGAGATATAATCCATTTGGCCAGGATAATTATCCCACAGAGGTTAAAAAGATCAGGGAGATGACCCTAATCAGAGATCAGGCAATCTGGTTAGCATTAAAGGGAGAAAAAATGGATCTGGATGCTGCAGATAAGAATACTACAGATCTGCCAAAGATTGAAACAAATTATAATCCCGATAAAAATGGGAGCCTTAAATACCTATATGGGGAAGAAGCTATAGCGAAATTTAAATTACCTCCGGGATACAAAATCGATCTTTTTGCTTCTGAGGTAGAATTTAAAGACATCGAGAATCCGGTACAACTATCCTTTGATAATAAAGGTAGACTTTGGGTTGCAACGATGCCGACTTACCCACACTGGCAGCCGGGCGATAAAAAACCGAATGATAAAATAATTATTCTCGAAGATACCAATGGTGATGGTAAGGCAGATAAACAAAC